>CBFHCK010000228.1:0-4688 GCA_965653955.1 uncultured Spongiibacteraceae bacterium | reverse complement strand
GGGTAACTACGAACTGTACGCGCTGACCTTCAGCGAGCGTTTTGAAGCCGCCGCTGTTGATCGAGCTGTAATGAACAAACAAGTCTGGACCGCTTTCCGGAGAAATAAATCCAAAACCTTTGGACTCGTTGAACCATTTGACGGTGCCAGTGCTGAGATTCGACATAAAATAACCTGCTAAGAAAAATACTGATGCTAACCACGCCTATTGGCGCAGCGGATTGGCTTAGAAATGAGGAAGTTACTTGAACTAACGGAGCGAGGAGAAACTACTTCAGACGCTTCGGAACGACAGGACAATAACAGACGCACTTAATAAGCTGGAGGCAGTCTACGCGACTAATGACGCCTGTCAATCAGATTTATCCACGCCATCTGGGGCACTGAACATGGCTCACCGGCATGGCCGACAGCTTTTAATAAGGCGCTGAGCGCCCGTTTGCCGTAGACTAGCGCCTCATTCACGAACGGACCGTACGCCATGGCAAAGCCGACAGCTAGGCTCACCGCGAAAACCAAACAGCCCTCCATCAACGAAACTCGCTCTTCGATCGATGACCAGGTTGAGGCATTTTTGAAAGGTGGTGGCCAGATTCAGCAGATCGCGAATGGCGTCAGTGGTCAGGTTTTCGGTGGATCGCGTCATATTTCTCTGGCGAAAAAGCCGACAGAACCGGTCGTACCAGGCTCCGTCCAGGATCGTTCGCGCAAGGGCAATAACGACTTCTAAGTAGCTTCGCCGACCGCAGATGGTTACGCGGCCGGCGCAAATGTCCTCGGCAACATCTCCCATGCTGAGCTCGTATCTCGAGCCCAGCATGCACGGATAACCGCTACGGATTGAAATACGCCGTTTTCACCGACGTGTAAAACTCGACCGCATAACTGCCCTGTTCACGCGGACCATAGCTCGATCCTTTGCGCCCGCCGAATGGAACGTGATAATCGAGACCTGCCGTCGGCAAATTCACCATCACCAAACCCGACTCGCTGTTACGCTGAAAATCCTTCGCGTATTTGAGCGACGTGGTGCAAATACCGGACGATAAACCGAAGTCGCTGTCATTCGCCGTCGCGAGCGCCTCGTCATAATCTTTCACGCGAATTACCGAGGCGATCGGACCGAACACTTCCTCACGATTAACCTGCATCGCGTTGTTGGTGCCCACGAGCAATATCGGCGACATATAAAAGCCAGGGGTTTCTCGTTCAAGGCGCTCGCCACCGAAAACGGTCGCGCCGTCGCGCTTGCCGATTTCGACGTATTTCTGGTTATGCTCGAGCTGTTTCAGATCGACCACCGGACCGATTTGCGTACCTTTTTTCAACGCATGACCAACGACGGTTTTCTCCATGCGCGCTTTCACCGCCTCAACGAAGCGATCATGAATGCCTTCGGTCACGATGACGCGCTCACTCGCGGTACAGCGCTGGCCAGTACCGTAGAAACAACCGTTCACCGTGCATTCGACCGCGACATCGAGATCGGCATCATCAAGAATGACGAGCGGATTCTTGCCGCCCATTTCGAGTTGAATCTTGGTCATGGTGCCGATAGCGCGCGCCGCGATATTGCGACCCGTTGGCACTGAGCCGGTGAACGTGATCGCGTCAACGCCATCGACGAGCGGATTACCGATCACCGAGCCGCGCCCCATCACCAGATTCAACACACCAGCCGGCAGGCCGGCGCGAACAAGAATATCTACTAGAGCCCAGCCGCAGCCGGGGGTGAGATCCGCAGGCTTGAATACCACGGTATTACCGAAAGCGAGAGCCGCTCCAATTTTCCACGCTGCAATTGCGATCGGGAAATTCCACGGCGTGATGACACCCACCACGCCCACTGGTTCGCGCGTTACTTCAACAGTGACGTTGGGACGTACGGGGGGAAAGATTTCTCCACAGCGGCGAATCGCCTCGCCGGAAAAATATCGCAGACACTGACTGGC
Organism: uncultured Spongiibacteraceae bacterium; assembly: GCA_965653955.1. Taxonomy (GTDB): domain Bacteria; phylum Pseudomonadota; class Gammaproteobacteria; order Pseudomonadales; family CAMLJR01; genus CAMLJR01. The sequence continues at coordinate 2,736 of CBFHCK010000228.1, read as the reverse complement.
GCGAATGACCTCGCCGGTACCCTCGGGAAGCGTCTTGCCTTCTTCACGCGACAATAGCTCGCCCAGTTCGGCGCTGCGCGCCAGAATCTCATCCGCGGCTTTCAGCAAAATATCGGCTCTGAGCTGCGCCGTGCTGCGCGCCCACTTCGGCAACGCTGCACGCGCAGCGGCAACTGCCTGCTCCACCTGCTCGGCTGAAGCGCCTGCGTATTCGCCGACGATGTCATTGGTGTCCGATGGGTTGATGTTGCGCGAGACCGATACGCCCTCGACCCACTCGCCCGCGATGAAATTCTTGAACAGACCCATTGCCCGTCTCCAGCCGTTTCGAAAGGCGCCCATTCTCCCCCAACAACGTGACCCTGTTAATACTTCGTTTGGGAATAATTGGCTGGCGAATACGAGGGGGCGGCGACAACAACGAGCTAGTGCGCCACTCCCACGCTATCGCTCAGCACAGCGCGGCATAGTATTCACAGCGCGCATCGCCACATGAGATCGATTACTGCCGAGGAACCACATAACGAAACGCGCCATTCGCGGTGACAACGACAGAGTCGCCATTGCGAACTTCACACGTGGCGAAACCGACACTGCCCGAGGTTTTCTGCAATGTCACATGCGCTTCCAGCCAGGCACCGATCGCTGCCGTACCGATAAAGTCGACATGCAGACTGATCGTCAACGCCTTCGTGCCCGCGCCTCGTGCGCGCACCAACGCACGTGACATCGCCACATCGGCGAGCGTCGATAACAAACCGCCGTGCGCCACCATGAAGGTGTTGCAGTGTTTTTCTTCGAGCAATATCGCGAGCTGTTCGTGGGTGGGATAAACACGGTGATAAACCGGCCCGATAAAATCGAAAAAGGGGCTGCCAAAAACCAGCGGCTCGAATCCTGACGCAATCGTCGACATAACAAAAACACCACTCAAAAATCATGACATCGCATGGTAATACGCGCGACTCGGTCAAACCATCGCCTGCCTTCCCTGATCGATTACAATCGCGAAAATCATTTCCGAGAGCGCGCTCATGGATAATCAATTTACGCTCGGCGCCGCCGATCAATGTCGCGTTGCGCTGACACTGCGCATGGCCAACCGGCATGGCCTGATTACCGGAGCGACCGGCACCGGCAAAACCGTCACACTGCAAACACTAGCGGAAAATTTTTCGCGCGCAGGCGTGCCGGTTTTCATGGCCGACGTAAAAGGCGATTTATCCGGTCTCGCGCGGCCCGGCGGCGATAACGAAAAAATCAAACAACGCGTCGCACAGCTCGGCATTACCGATTATCGAGCACAGGCCTACCCGGTACAGTTATGGGATCTTTACGGCAAGCGCGGCCTGCCAATTCGCGCAACGGTTTCGAATATCGGCCCGCTATTGCTCGCGAACCTGCTCGAATTGAATGACACACAAACCGGTGTGTTGTACGCGGCATTTAAAATTGCCGATGCGAATGGTCTGCTGCTGCTCGATTTAAAAGATTTACGCGCATTGCTGACATGGATCAGCGATAACGCAAAAACGCTCCAAGCCGAATACGGCAATTTGAGCAGCACCAGCATCGCGACAATACAACGGCAATTGCTCGTACTCGAAGAACAGGGCGCCGAACAATTTCTCGGCGAACCGCAAATCGCCCTCGCCGATTTAATGCAGAGCGATTTTTCCGGCAATGGCGTGATCAGTATTTTCGACGCAACCACATTGATGACGCATCCGCATTTGTATGCAATGTTTCTGCTGTGGCTACTCGCCGAGCTATTCGAGGAATTGCCCGAAGTCGGCGATCTCGATAAACCCAAGCTCGTATTCTTTTTTGATGAAGCACACCTGCTATTCAACGATGCGCCGAAAGCGCTAGTCGAAAAAATCGAACAGGTCGTGCGGCTGATTCGTTCGAAAGGCGTCGGCGTATATTTCGTTACGCAGAACCCGCTCGATGTGCCGGAAACGATTCTCGGCCAACTCGGCAATCGCGTGCAGCACGCGTTGCGCGCATTCAGCCCCAAGGATCAAAAAGCCGTGCGCGCCGCCGCGCAGACATTTCGTGCGAACGCCACGCTCGATACCGAACGCGTAATTACCGAATTGGGTGTCGGCGAAGCATTGGTGTCGATGCTCGACGATAAAGGCCAGCCAACTCCCGTAGAACGCGTATTTATTTATCCGCCGCAGGCGCGCGTCGGCGCGTTATCGGATGCCGAGCGCAACGATCAGATGTCGCGCTCGCCGCTGCGCAGCAAGTACGAACAAAGCAATGATCGCGATTCCGCTTATGAAATGCTGGCCCAGCGTGCACAGGCGGCTACGCAATCCGATGAAGAAGCAAAAACGTCTAAATCCACCACCGCCGGCAACAATGTCGCCGGCGAATTGTTCAGCACTCTCGCAAAAAGCGCGGCGCGCAGCATCGGCACACAGATTGGTCGCCAGATTCTGCGTGGCGTATTGGGCTCGCTAACGGGAGGAAGCAGAAGGCGCTGAATGCTCGATGCGCGTACGCGCGAATAACCGCATGCTGAGCAGCGTCAGATAAATATAAAACGCGCCAATATTGGCGCGTTGTACGATCCCGATATATTCAGGCACTACGTTTGACACCATAACCACAAATCCGCATACAAGCACCGCGATGGCAGCAACCGATATCGCTGACATAGCCGCTCCAAATCCCGCTTTAACGTAATAACGCCAGCGACCAAGCCCGTCAGCGGCGTTAATTTTG
>CBFHCK010000227.1:0-4729 GCA_965653955.1 uncultured Spongiibacteraceae bacterium | reverse complement strand
TAAACCGTATGGTCTGTTATCGGTGCCAGGACGCGATCCGGCCAACCGCGACTGCGTGCCATCGCGGTTGAACAGTGAATTCGGCGAGCTGCGCATTGTGCATCGGCTGGATTTCGACACATCGGGGTTAATGATTCTCGCGCGCACGCCGGAAGCGCATCGCCATTTGAATCGTCAATTCGAAAAACGCGAAACCGAAAAATTTTACGAAGCGCTGGTCTGGGGCCTGCCGTCGAACGACGAAGGCAGCATCGATTTACCGATCTGCGTCGACTGGCCGAATCGGCCACGCAAAATTATCGATTACGTAAACGGTAAAAACGCGTTGACGCACTACCGTGTGATGCAGCGCGATAGTGAACGCCATATTTCGCGCGTCGAATTGCAACCCATCACCGGACGCTCTCATCAATTGCGCGTGCATTTGGCTGAGATTGGTCATCCGATTTTAGGCTGCCCGTTTTACGCGCACGAACAGGCAAAAAATGCATGGAGCAGGTTGACGCTGCATGCTCGCCAATTGCGTGTCACGCATCCACTCAGCGGTGAAATGCAAACCTTCATCGCGCCAGTACCGTTTTAATCGCCATTTTCCGCACTCATCGAGTGGCATAGAATCGAGTGGCCTTCATTCGCGTGAGCGCGCCGATGGTCACATTGCAGGAATCCGCCGAAGAATCGCTGTTGATCGCTCAGCCGAATCGCTCGGCCAGCTGGCGCCTGAATAAACTCATCATTGCGTTGTTTGCGATGTGGTGGACGGTAATCGCGGGCGTCTTTGTTTATCTGGGTTTATGGCCAATTGTGCCGTTCGCCGGTATTGAAATCGCAGGCCTGGCTTTCGCGCTGTATTACGTCTGCTGGAAGCTACAACAGCGGCATGTACTGCGCTTTCGTGCACAACAATTGATTTTGCAGAAGGGCGCGTATTACCCGCGCTTCACCTGGCAATTCCCGCGCGATACCGTATCGCTGTCGGTGGAAGTTCAACCCCATCCGTGGGACCCGCTGAAAATATTCTTATGCGATCACAACGAGCAAATTCCGCTCGGCAACTTTCTCAACAAGGACGACAGTAAAACACTGCTCGCACTATTGCGCGCCCAAGGGTTACGGGTGCGCAATCACAGTGGCCCGATGCGGCTCGATATTTAAAATCCGAAGGCGCGATTAATCCACCCACCATTCAATTGAGCCGAAACGGCCGTAATCGGCGACATACAACCCGCGTTCGAGCGGTACCGCTTTGCCCAATGTGCCAGTGATGAGCACTTGGCCCGGCTCGATGGCCCAGCCGCTCGCAATCGTGCGATTGACCAGCCAGAGCAGAACCTGCCATTGATCGCCGACGACATCGAACGCCGTGCCCTGCGTCAGCGGTTCGCCCTCGCGATATAGCGTCACAGCAATGGCGTTCGGATCGGTGACGCTCGATGCGCGGCCACGGCCTGCGATGTAATGCTTGGCGCCAGCATTCGTCGCTATCAGATCGAGCGGATGAAATTTGTCGTTTCCTGCATGCGCCAAATCGGGTAACTCGATCACCGGCAATACCTCGGCCACGAGCGTGCGTAATTCATTTACGTCGCGAACGGGACGGCGCAAGGTTTCGGATAACCGAAAGCCGATCTCCACCTCGGCAAAAGGCTGACGGTATTGCCGCAAATCGATGTGATAACCATCCTCGCGGCTTTTCACGCCACTGTTCGGCAGCAGCACTGCTGCAATCGGCTCGCTCGCGCCGAATGCCTGTTGACTGGCGAGACTGGTTAAACCCGCTTTATAACCATCCGGCGAACGCCCCTGCACAACCTGATCGAGCGCCTGGCGCTGAATCCGATAGGCAATCGGAGTGGTCAGCGCCTTACCGTACGATGGCCGCAGCAACGGCACCGGTTCGTTGCGCAACCACGCCTGACTGACGCGCTGGCCGCCATCCTGGGTCGGATCAACCGTCGCGCAACCGGCTAGTAAAACCGCGCCGATCAACGCCGCCGCCCAGTATTTATTCGCTTTAACCATCTCTTCGTAATCCCCGTATAGGCACCGTTTTGAACGGCGGCTAGCATAGCCCAGCGCCGCGCGGAGCGCCCCTCGTTCGGGTAAACTACGCGCCCTTCGTCAGACCGCACCGCCATTTGCGGTGTTTTGCAGAGCATTTATTTGATGTCCGTTTCCCCGTCCGAAACCAAACCCGGCCCCTCCGAGAGCAAGACCGATACGAAAAAAGTCGGCTTTGTCAGCCTCGGCTGCCCGAAAGCGCTGGTCGATTCCGAACGCATCCTCACGCAGCTGAAACTCGAAGGCTATGACATCGTGCCGACGTATCACGATGCGGATGTGGTGGTGGTCAACACCTGCGGCTTCATCGATAGCGCGAAGCAGGAATCGCTCGATGCCATCGGCGAGGCGCTGAAGGAAAACGGCCGTGTCATCGTCACCGGCTGCATGGGTTCGGGCGCCGACGCCGAACGAATTAAAGAAGTACATCCGCAGATTCTGTCGATCTCCGGCGCCGCGCAGTACGAGCCAGTGATGGCCGCCGTTCACGAATACCTGCCGCCGAAAACCGAACACAATCCGCTGATCGATCTGGTGCCGCCGCAGGGCATCAAACTGACACCGCGCCATTACGCGTACCTGAAAATTTCCGAAGGCTGCAATCACCGCTGCACGTTCTGCATCATTCCGTCGATGCGCGGCGATTTGGTCAGCCGCCCGATCGGCGACGTGATGGACGAAGCCGATCGCCTGGTTAAAGCCGGCGTGCGCGAAGTGCTGGTGATTTCGCAGGACACCAGTGCGTACGGCGTCGACGTGAAATACCGCACCGGCTTCTGGGACGGCCGCCCGCTGAAAACGCGAATGCTCGATCTGTGCGAAGCGCTCGGCGAACTCGGTGTATGGGTACGGTTGCATTACGTGTATCCGTATCCGCATGTCGACGATGTGATCCCATTGATGGCGGAAGGCAAAATTCTTCCTTACCTCGACATTCCGTTTCAGCACGCGAGCCCGCGCGTACTGAAATTGATGAAGCGTCCCGCGCACCAGGAAAAAACCCTCGAACGCATCAAGCGCTGGCGCGAAATCTGTCCCGAGCTGACGATTCGTTCGACCTTCATCGTCGGCTTTCCCGGCGAAACCGAAGAAGATTTTCAAATGCTGCTCGACTGGCTGCGCGAAGCGCAGCTCGATCGCGTCGGCTGCTTCGAATATTCGCCGGTTGAAGGCGCCACCGCGAACGAGCTATCCAATCACGTGCCGGACGATGTGAAGAAAGATCGCTACGAGCGTTTCATGGCCGTGCAGCAGGAAATCAGCGCTGCGCGCCTGCAACGGAAAATCGGCACGATGATCGAAGTGCTGATCGATGAAGTCGTTGAGGAAGGCGCCGTCGCGCGCTCGTGGGCAGATGCACCGGAAATCGACGGTCGCGTTTTTATTGATCGCGAATATCTCGAAGGTTTCGACGATTTGCAGCCCGGCGACACACTCGCGGTCGAAGTGATCGACGCCGACGAATACGATCTCTGGGCAGTGCCGGCCGTCTTATAAGTCATTCTCCCAAACGGGAGATTGAACGGAAAAACCGATGAATATCATCCTGCTCGAACGCAGCGATTACATCGCGCCGCATCGCGTATTACTCAACGATCGGCGCGCGCAACACATTCGCGACATTCTCGGCGCGACTATCGATACAAAAATTAAAGTCGGTGAAATCGACGGCCTGCTTGGCAGCGGCCACATTCAATCGCTCGATGATAACGGCGCCATCGAACTCACCATCGAACTCGATCGCGCACCGCCCCCGAAGTTGCCGCTGACCATTATTCTCGCGCTGCCGCGTCCGAAAATGCTGCGACGCATCATTCGCACCGTCGCCGAACTCGGCGTGCGCGAGCTGATTCTGATCAACACGTATAAAGTCGAAAAAAGCTATTGGCAGACGCCGGTGCTGGCGCCCGAAATTATTCGCGGTTATTGCGTCGACGGCTTGCAGCAATCGGTCGATACGGTATTGCCGATAATTCGCTGCGAAAAATATTTCAAACCTTTTGTCGAAGATCGTTTGCCGGCCATCGCGGCAAATACCGCCGCGCTGGTTGCACATCCCGGCACCGAGACATCGTGCCCGATCGCATTGAATCAACCGTGCACATTGGCGATCGGCCCCGAAGGCGGTTTTACGGCTTATGAAATCGAAAAACTACAACAAGCGGGATTCGACGATGTACATCTTGGCGCGCGTATCCTGCGGGTCGAGAATGCGTTGACCACGCTGGTCGCGCGGCTGTTTACCTAAATTCGTCCCGCGCATAGCCTCCGATAACGCACGCATAGCGCGCGGTCATCTAATCGCACACCTCCTCCCTGCAACTCCACGCATAACCCACGATCATCTCCATTTCGGTATCGAGAATTAAGATGATATTGATTCTCATTATCTATAAGGCATAGAATCCGCCTCGACATTCGCTTATATCCCGATTTACCTCCCTCCCCCCCGAAATAAGGATGATTTGGAGCAACTATGCATATTTTTTTTCGCAGAGCCTTAGCTCTGTCAGTGGCAGGCGCATTTTGGAGTTGTGGTGCTAACGCGCAAACCGATGAAGCGACGTTGCCGATGGTTCAGGTGACGACACCTATCGAAGCTGACGTCACCCAGAATCTGAGTAACGCAGTCCGCGCTGGCGCTTTAGGCGATAGCGCGCAAAAGGAC
>CBFHCK010000226.1:0-4729 GCA_965653955.1 uncultured Spongiibacteraceae bacterium | reverse complement strand
ACACGTCCGACAAGTGGGGCGATTTCTCCATTGATCGATACCGGCGTGCCATTACCGGCGTGGCGCGGATAGCCATCGCCATAGCCGATACCGACAGTAGCAATCACGCTGTTGCGTTGCGCAATCCAGGTGCGGTTGTAGCCGACCGCTTCTCCTTTTTTTATTGATCGCAATGCCAGCACCTTTGCTTGGAGCGTCATTACTGGCTGCAATGGCAGCGGAAAACGTGCGCCGAGCGGATTCATGCCGTACAACATAATGCCCGGGCGAACCCATTGCGCTCGCGTTTGCGGGCGCGCAATCAGTGCAGCCGAATTGGCGAGGCTGGCTGCGCTGTCCGAATCCGTGCGTACCGAAGAAAATTCGCGCAATTGATTTGCAGTGGCGTCCGAGTCCAAATCCTCGGCGCTGCTGAAATGCGTCATGTGCAGTAATTCCAGCACGCCGGGTTGATGCTTCAGCAGTCGTTCGGCGGCTTTAAATTCTTCCGGCAAAAGCCCGAGCCGATGCATGCCGGAATCGAGCTTCAGCCAGACGCGCAGTGGATGTTGCGGTGCGGATTCGGCCACCTGTTTGGCCGTTGCCAAATCATGGATGGTGATATCGATATTTTTCGACGAGCACAGGCGCAAATCATCGGCATCGAGCAAAGTGCCGAGCAGCAGTATGCGTTGTTCGATGCCGGCAGCGCGCAGTTGCAGCGCTTCATCCAAGCGTGCGACTGCGAAGCCGTCAGCGTCGATCAAAGCCCGAGCGATGGGCAGCAACCCATGTCCGTAAGCATCGGCTTTAACCATCGCGAGAATCCTGCTATCCGGGCACTGCGCACGAATGACCGCGAGATTGTTTCGTAGCGCAGCGAGATCGATGAGAGCGCTGGTGGTGTTTAACATCGTGGCGGTTCGCGTCGAATCGGAGGGCGGAGATTGTACTCATTGGCGTGCACGGCTGCATTCGCTATAGTCCGGCCACTATTAACGCTGACGCCTTCTCGCTTATTAAGGCTTGCGCCTTCTTTCCTCACACCCTTTTCCGTGCAGAGCCGACTCATGCAGAACAAACTGGTTATCGCCATTTCCTCGCGGGCCCTGTTCAACCTGGACGACAGCCATGAGGTTTATCGGCAACAAGGACTGGAAGCATTTCAGCGATATCAGATCGAGCGCGAAGAAAAACCGCTGGAGCCGGGCGAAGCGTTTCCGCTGGTGCAAAAATTATTGCGCTTGAACGAGCGCCTCGGTGATCCACGCGTCGATGTGATTCTACTGTCGCGCAACAGTGCCGATACCGGCCTGCGTGTATTCAACTCGATACAGCATTACGAACTGCCGATCCGGCGCGCGGCATTTTGCGGCGGTCAAAGCCCCTATCGCTATGTCACCGCATTCGGCTGTCAGCTGTTTTTATCGACGGACCCCGACGACGTGCGTTCCGCGCTCGAACATGGCGTCGCTGCGGCAACGTTGATGGCGTCGCGCGGCGAACGTACCGAAAGTGAGCAACTGCGTATCGCGTTCGATGGCGATGCCGTGATTTTTTCCGATGAAGCCGAGCGCATTTATAAAGCGTCCGGGTTGCAGGCATTCGCCGATAGCGAGCGCGCGGCAGCGCGGCAGCCGCTCACCGGCGGTCCATTCAAGCCGTTTTTGCAGGCACTCCATCAATTGCAAAGCGAATTACCTGCAGATCAGGCGCCAATTCGCACCGCGTTGGTTACTGCGCGCTCCGCGCCGGCGCACGAGCGTGTCATTCGTACATTGCGTGCGTGGGATATACGCCTCGATGAGGCGCTGTTTCTTGGCGGTATGCCGAAAGGCGAGTTTTTACGAGCGTTCGGCGCAGATGTATTTTTCGACGATCAATTGGGTCATTGCGATTCCGCGAGCCAGCATGTGGCGACCGGTCATGTTCCGCACGGCGTCGCGAATCTGCGTTAATGTTTTTTCTTTTTATTCTCGATTGAAGAATTTTTTGTACCGCAATTTCTTTTTACGGTATGTTTGGCTATAAGGAACGGGGCCTTGGTAACCCAAGGCGAGGGGCAAGTGCGTTCCGGCACCGGTTGCAACATCCCAATAAGATTAATTATCGACGTGCGAGGAGAGCAAAATGAAGTTGCAACAGCTTCGTTATATCTGGGAAGTGGCCCACCACGAACTCAATGTCTCCGCCACCGCACAAAGTCTTTACACCTCACAACCCGGTATCAGTAAACAGATCCGCTTACTTGAAGATGAATTGGGCGTGGAGATATTTTCGCGTTCGGGCAAGCATTTGACGCGTGTCACCCCAGCAGGTGAAGCGATTCTAAAAACGGCCGGCGAAATTCTGCGGAAAGTCGAAAGCATCAAACAAGTGGCGCAGGAATTCAGCAACGAGAAAAAAGGTTCGTTATCGATCGCTACGACGCACACGCAGGCACGTTATGCACTGCCGTCGGTGATCAAATCATTCATTAAGAAATACCCGGATGTGTCTCTGCACATGCATCAGGGCACACCGATGCAGATTTCCGAACTCGCGGCAGATGGCACCGTCGATTTTGCGATAGCGACGGAGGCGCTCGAATTATTTAGCGATCTGATCATGATGCCGTGCTACAAGTGGAATCGTTGCATCGTGGTTCCGAAAGGGCATCCGCTCACACAAAGTTCGCAACTGACTCTCGAAGAAATTGCCGCACATCCGATCGTGACGTATGTGTTTGGATTCACCGGGCGCTCGAAGCTCGACGAAGCGTTTATGGATAAAGGTTTGGCGCCGAAGGTGGTGTTTACAGCCGCCGACGCCGACGTCATCAAAACCTATGTGCGGCTCGGTCTCGGTATTGGCATCGTTGCGCATATGGCGATCGATTCGGAGCTGGATAGCGATTTGGTCGCGCTCGATGCGAGCCATCTGTTCCAGCCGAGCATTACTAAAATCGGGTTTCGTCGCGGTACATTTTTGCGCGGCTTCATGTACGACTTCATTCAGATGTTTGCACCGCACTTAAAGCGCGATCTGGTTGAAGAGGCGTATACACGTCATACCAAAGCGGATCTTGACGAGCTGTTCGAGCATATCGAGCTACCGGTTTATTGATTTACGCATCGAAGCACGCGTGAGTGTGCTTCGGTCGTCCTCTCTTCGATCTCACTTAATCCCTCGCATTGCTTAACCCTGGCAATCCCGGTAGGCTGGCCGCCGGTTTTTTTGCCCTCTTTCTATCTATCTGATTAATCGCCCAGGAGCATTCCGTGGAAATCGCCTGCCTCGACCTTGAAGGGGTCCTCGTCCCCGAAATCTGGATCGCTTTTGCCGAAAAAACCGGCATCAAGGAATTGCGAGCTACGACGCGCGATATTCCCGACTATGACGTTCTGATGAAGCAGCGATTGCGTATTCTGGACGAGCACAAGCTGGGGTTGCCCGATATTCAGGCGGTGATTGCCGAAATAAAACCGCTCGAAGGCGCCACGGAGTTTGTCGATTGGCTGCGCGAACGTTTTCAGGTCGTGATTCTTTCCGACACCTTTTACGAGTTTTCGCAACCCCTAATGCGACAGTTGGGTTTTCCGGCACTGCTCTGCCATAAACTCGAAACTGACGAGAAAGGGCGTGTCGTCGATTACAAATTGCGTCAGGTTAACCAGAAGCGCCAATCGGTACTGGCTTTCAAAAGCTTGTATTACCGGGTAATTGCAGCGGGCGATTCATATAACGATACAACGATGCTTGCCGAAGCCGACGCCGGAATTTTGTTTCACGCGCCGGAAAATGTAATTCGCGAATTTCCGCAATTCCCCGCTGTTCACACCTATGAAGATTTGAAAAAAGAATTCATCAAGGCCAGCGTGCGTAATTTAACGCTGTAACCGAAGCGTAAACGCAATCATTTCTTTTCCTTGTCAAAATAGCTCTGTACGATAGCCCGATCCAATCGGTCGGGCGCTTTCAGCGATTTGAACGTTTGGCATAAGCGCTGCATCGATAATTCAAAGGCGCATCCGCACAAATATTTCTTGCCCTAATCTGTGAGGTAGCCGGCTGCTTTTTATATTCAGCTCGTTACAGTCTCGTCTACCGGTTTTATTCGGTTTTTCATGGGAGGAGTTATGGAATTGGTGCAAAAGCTGCCGCACGATTTAAGACGTGCGATTTATTCGGTGGCGAAGCGGCCTCATTTCGAACTGATGCAGCTGAAACGGCAAATGATGAGCGAAGAGTATTCGTTCAAGCCGTTCGATGAGAGCAAAACAATATTCGTGCACATTCCCAAGGCGGCGGGCGTTTCAATTTGCAAAAGCCTTTATGGCAGCTTGGCGGGGGGGCATACGCCGATATCCCGTTATCAATATGTTTTTTCCAAAAAGGACTTCTGTAGTTATTTCAAATTTACATTCGTCCGCAATCCATGGGACAGGCTTTTTTCGGCGTACACCTTTCTAAAGAAAGGCGGTTTCAATGTTAAAGACGAAGATTGGGCCACAAAGAATTTATCGTCATTCAACAGCTTTGAAGAGTTTGTTATGGGCTGGGTGAGTCCAGACAATGTGCGCAAGTATCTGCATTTCATTCCGCAGACCGATATGTTGTTTCTTCCCGGTACTTCCACGATGCCAATCGATTTCATTGGCTTTTTTGAAAATATCGAAGACGATTTCAATTACATCGCCGCAATAATGAACAAGACGGTGACGCTCCCGTATTTTAATAAGACAGAGCGGGAAGAGAGCTATTTGCATCA
>CBFHCK010000225.1:0-4744 GCA_965653955.1 uncultured Spongiibacteraceae bacterium | reverse complement strand
GCGCTTCGACCAGGTCGCGGCTGAGCTGTTCCCCGATTATTCGCGCGCGCGTTTGCAGGCGTGGATAAAAAGCGGCGAACTCACCGCGAACGGCGAGCAGCGCTCCGGCAAGGATAAATTACTGCCGGGCACGCAGTTGCGCTTGCGGGCAGAGCTGCAACCGTTGCAGGGCGAAGCGCAGCCCGAATCGATCGAGCTCGCCGTGGTGTATGAGGACGACGACATCCTTGTGCTCGATAAACCCGCCGGTCTCGTGGTGCATCCCGCCGCCGGTCACGCCGAGGGCACACTGCTGAATGCGCTGCTCCATCATTGCGCCGATCTGGCCACGGTGCCGCGCGCTGGTATCGTACATCGCCTCGACAAGGACACCACCGGGCTGATGGTTGTCGCGAAAAATCTCAGTGCGCAGGCGCATCTTGTCGCGCAGTTGCAGGCGCGCGATGTGCATCGCGAATACGAAGCGGTCGTCGCCGGCATCATCATCAGCGGCGGCACCGTCGATGCGCCCCTCGGGCGGCATCCGCGCGACCGTCAGCGTCAGGCGGTCCGTTTGAATACCGGCGGCGATCACGGCGGCAAAGAAGCAATCACTCACTACCGCGTATTGCGCCGCTTCCGCGCGCACACCCATGTGCGTTGCCTGCTCGAAACCGGTCGCACGCACCAGATTCGCGTGCATATGGCGCACATCAAACATCCGTTGATCGGCGACCCGGTATACGGCGGGCGCTTCAAAATTCCCACCGGCGCCTGTGCCGATCTCATCGAAGAGTTGCGCAATTTTCCGCGTCAGGCGTTGCACGCGCGGCGGCTACAACTGCTACACCCGCGCAGCGGCGAATTGATGAAGTGGGAAACACCGTTGCCGGCGGATATGCGGACGCTGTTATCGCTGCTGGCGGCCGATAACGAAGGCCACGACGAATGAGCCTGATCCTGCTGCGCCCCGATTGGCCGGCGCCGGCTAATGTCGCTGCATTGACCACGACCCGCGTCGGCGGTATCAGCGCGGCGCCGTTCGATAGTCTGAATCTCGGCGATCATGTCGGCGATGACCCCGCCGCCGTTGCCGAAAACCGGCAGCGCTCGATCGACGCGTGTCCTGGTTTGTCGGCGATCAGCTGGCTGACGCAGATACACGGCACCGAGGTAGTCGCTGCCGATACGGCGGGCGAACAACGTGCCGATGCGCAATTCACCGATCAGCAGGAACTGGGTTGCGCGGTGATGACCGCCGATTGTCTGCCGGTGCTGTTCTGCGATCGCGATGGTCACCGTGTCGCAGCCGCGCACGCCGGGTGGAGAGGTTTGTGTGCCGGCATTTTGGAGAAAACCGTCGAACGTTTCGTCGATCCCGCTGCTGTGCTCGCGTGGCTCGGCCCGGCGATCGGGCCGCAACGATTCGAGGTGGGCGCAGAGGTGCGCACTCAGTTTCTCGACCACGCATCGCCGATGCAGCATGCGGACATTGCGATGTGCTTTCGACCGAGCGAGCGCGACGGCCATTTTCTCGCTGACATCTATGCTCTCGCACGTATTCGCTTGCGCGCGAGCGGCGTGAATGCAATTTACGGCGGCGGTTTATGCACGGTTAGCGATCGCGCGCACTTCTATTCGTATCGGCGCGAAGGCGTCACCGGGCGCATGGCATCTTTGATCTATCTCATGGATGGCGATTTATCGCGGGTCGGGTGAGGCGGTAGTGGCTTGAAATCGACGCGATGAGCCGCATTTAATCCGGCAATGAATAGAACTCCCCGCGTTGCGTGGAGATTTCGAGCTGGATGGGGACATCATGCGAATCGACCGTTTTACCAATCAACTGCAAACCGCGCTCGCCGATGCGCAATCGCTCGCGCTCGGCCGCGACAATAATTTCATGGAACCCGTGCACCTGTTGTCGGCGATGCTCGATCAGCAGGGCGGCGCGGTGCGTCCACTGCTCGCGCAGGCGGGCGCGAATATTCCGCGTTTGAAAACCGCACTCACCAGTGCGCTCGACCGTCTGCCGAAAGTGCAGGGCACGCCGGGCGATATTCATATGTCGAACGATCTCGGTCGTCTGCTCAACGTTGCCGATAAACTCACGCAACAGAAAAAAGACACGTACATCTCCAGCGAAATGGTGCTGCTGGCGTTGTTCGAGGTGAACAATTCGGTCACCGCGCTGTTGCAGGAAATCGGCGTCACCAAACAAAAGCTCGAAGCGGCGATCGATAAAGTGCGCGGCGGCGAAGGCGTCGATAATCCCGAAGCCGAGGGTAATCGGCAAGCGCTCGATAAATACACGATCGATCTGACCGCGCGCGCCGAGGCCGGCAAGCTCGATCCAGTGATCGGCCGCGACGATGAAATTCGTCGCACGATTCAAGTGTTGCAACGCCGCACCAAAAATAATCCGGTGCTGATCGGCGAACCCGGTGTCGGTAAAACCGCGATTGTCGAAGGTCTTGCGCAACGCATCGTCAACGGCGAAGTGCCGGAAGGTTTGAAAGACAAACGTCTGCTCTCGCTCGATCTTGGATCGTTGCTGGCAGGTGCAAAATTTCGCGGCGAATTCGAAGAACGTTTGAAAGCGGTGCTCAATGAACTCGCGAAACAGGAAGGCCGCATCATTCTGTTCGTCGATGAATTGCACACGATGGTCGGCGCCGGCAAGGCTGAAGGTGCGATGGATGCGGGCAATATGCTGAAACCCGCGCTCGCGCGCGGCGAATTGCATTGCGTCGGTGCGACCACGCTCAATGAATATCGCCAATTCATCGAAAAAGATGCGGCGCTTGAGCGGCGTTTTCAGAAAGTGCTGGTTAATGAGCCGAGCGAGGAAGACACGATCGCAATTCTGCGCGGCTTGAAAGAGCGTTATGAAGTACACCACGGCGTCGACATCACCGATGGCGCGATTATCGCCGCTGCGAAATTATCGCAACGCTATATCACCGATCGACAGTTGCCGGATAAGGCGATCGATTTGATCGACGAAGCAGCGTCGCGCATTCGTATGGAAATCGATTCGAAACCCGAAGAAATGGATCGTCTCGAGCGGCGTTTGATTCAACTGAAAATTCAGCGCGAAGCGGTGAAGAAAGACACCGACGAAGGCGCGAGAAAACAAGTCGAAATTCTCGGCAACGAAATCGATAAGGTTGAGCGCGAATTCGCCGATCTCGAAGAAATCTGGAAAGCGGAAAAAGCCGCGCTGCAAGGTTCGCAACAAATCAAAAGCGATCTGGAACAAGCACGCCTCGATCTTGAAGTGGCGCGGCGCGGTTCGGACCTGACGCGCATGTCCGAGCTGCAATACGGCATTATTCCGGCGCTCGAAAAACAACTCGATATGGCGACGCACGCCGAAATGCTCGACATGAAATTGCTGCGCAACAACGTTACCGAAGAAGAGGTGGCGGAAGTGGTGTCGCGCTGGACCGGCATCCCAGTATCGAAAATGCTCGAAGGCGAGCGGGAAAAATTGCTGCGCATGGAAGATTCGCTGCATCAGCGTGTCATTGGTCAGCACGAGGCGGTGGTTGCGGTCGCGAATGCGGTGCGCCGCGCACGCGCGGGCTTATCCGATCCGAATCGTCCGAGCGGTAGCTTTTTGTTTCTCGGTCCGACGGGTGTCGGCAAAACCGAATTGTGCAAAGCGCTCGCGGAGTTTCTGTTCGATTCGCAGGAAGCGATGGTGCGTATCGATATGTCCGAATTCATGGAAAAACATTCGGTCGCGCGTTTGATCGGTGCGCCCCCCGGCTACGTCGGTTACGAGGAGGGCGGTTATCTAACAGAAGCGGTAAGGCGCAGGCCGTATTCGTTGTTGCTACTCGACGAAGTCGAAAAAGCGCATCCGGATGTGTTCAATATTCTGCTGCAGGTGCTGGAAGATGGGCGTCTCACCGACGGTCAAGGCCGCACGGTGGATTTTCGCAATACCGTGATCGTAATGACGTCGAACCTGGGTTCCGACATCATCCAGCGTCTGGCCGGCGAAGATAATTACGAAGCGATGAAAGCGGCCGTGATGGAAGTGGTCGGTGGTCATTTCCGCCCGGAGTTTATCAACCGCATTGATGAGACAGTAGTGTTCCATCCGCTCGCAAAAGAACAGATTCGCGGTATCGCGAATATTCAGCTCGATCTGTTGCGCAAGCGTTTGAAAGAACGCGATCTGTCGATTCAGATCAGCGATGCGGTGATCGACGAACTCGCTGCGGTCGGCTTCGATCCGGTATACGGCGCGCGTCCATTGAAGCGGGCAATCCAGCAGTATCTGGAAAATCCGTTGGCGCAGGATATTTTGCGCGGCAAGTTTGCGCCGGGCGAAACGATAAAAGCGACGATGGAAGGCGACCACGTTCGCTTTGAAAAGTAATTCGATCCGTTAACTAAAAAGGGCAGCCGAAGCTGCCCTTTGTTTTTTTAGCAAGAAGTTACTGCGCTGGTTCGCAGTAAACGTTCGCTGCGTCCTGCGCCAATTTTTTCTGCTCACCGATTTCCTCTGGGGTGAGGTAACGATATTCGTCGCCCACTTTTTCACGAATGCGCGCATGGCTGTTCAGCACGGCATTGGTGTCTTGCGCCTGTTTGCATTTTTCGGGATCTTTATCCGGTACGCCTTGAATCGGACCGCTCGGTTTGTTGCCGTCTTTAGCGGCGGCTCCACCATTCGCAGGCGTTGATTTTGTCGTGCCGCTGTCCACAGTTTCGCCGGCTTCGACTTGCGTTGCGCGCCCCGTCGATACTG
>CBFHCK010000224.1:0-4756 GCA_965653955.1 uncultured Spongiibacteraceae bacterium | reverse complement strand
AACCTGCCAATATTCAGTGGGCAAGCGTTTAAAGCCGGAGCGCACGAATTGCGAAATACGCCCCTCTACCAACGCCATCAATAAGTTCGCCGCCGTTGAGACAGTAACCGTGGTGCGCACGCCTTCGCGCATTTCGGCTTCGCGCAATATTTGTTTGATCTGTGTTTCCAGCCGTTCGTAAAACTGGTTGATGCGGGTGCGCAGCCGTTCGGTTTCGCCGGTCAACGCATCGCCGGTGAGAATGCGGCTGATACCGGGATTGCGCTCCGCAAAAGCCAGCAGCAGTCCGAGTATTTTTTCGCAGCGCGTCATCACCGCCTGTTCTTCGCGAATGATCAGAGCCACGCGCTCGAAAATCGTTTCTTCGATAAATTCGATTAACCCTTCGAACATCTTGCCCTTGCTGGGAAAGTGTCGATACAGCGCCGCTTCGGAAACACCGACGGTTTTCGCGAGACCGGCAGTGGTGATGCGCTCGCCCGGGCTGGCCTCAAGCATTTGAGCCAGCGCTTGCAGAATTTGTTGGCGACGTGGAGAGTTTTTGCTCATGGCGGCGTTATGGTTGTTGTGGTTGAGTCATATTGCGAAGGCCGCATTCGATGTGCATCGTTCAGCGGTGTTCGCGCCAATAAAAAGGCCGCGATGCGTCGTGGCGGCGCAGCAATTTAAGCAGAATTTTTCTGCCGGGCTCATTAAATCCGACGATTGGTAATCAGCGTTCCCACGCCTTCATCGGTAAAGATTTCGAGCAATACCGCATGCGGTACGCGGCCATCGATAATGTGCGCACTGTTGACACCACCTTTGACGGCATCGAGCGCGCATTGAATTTTCGGCAGCATACCGCCGTAAATCGTGCCATCGGCGATTAAATCGTCCACCTGACGCGTGGTCAGACCGGTCAGCACATTACCGGATTTATCCTGCAAGCCGGACACGTTGGTCAGCAGCATCAATTTCTCGGCTTTCAATACTTCGGCGATTTTGCCGGCGACCAGATCGGCGTTGATGTTGTAGGACGCGCCGTTATCGTCGAAGCCGATCGGCGCAATCACCGGAATGAAATTGCTCGCGACCAGCGTATCGATAATGCTGGTGTCGATCGCCTGCACTTCGCCGACCTGACCGACATCGACAATTTCGGCCTGCGCCATTTCCGGCGTTTTATGGGTGACGAGCATTTTGCGCGCGCGAATCAGGCCGCCGTCTTTGCCGGTGATGCCGATCGCTTTGCCGCCACTGCGATTCAATAACGTCACCAGCGCTTTATTGACGCTGCCGCCGAGCACCATCTCGACGACATCCATCGTCGCGCTATCGGTAACGCGCATGCCGCCAATGAATTCGGATTTGATATTGAGTTTGTTCAGCAGATCGTTGATCTGCGGACCGCCGCCGTGCACGACAACCGGATTCATACCCACGAGTTTCATCAGCACGATATCGCGCGCGAAGCTCGCGGTTAGATCGTCGGCGACCATCGCGTTGCCGCCGAATTTCACCACGATGGTTTTGCCGGTGAAGCGCTGGATATACGGCAGCGCTTCGGTCAAAACACTGGCGACATTGCTGGCGGATTCACGGCTCAGGGACATGGCGGTTCTCAACGTGATAGCACTCGGCTGGTGTGTGGCTTGATTAGGCGCGGATTCGAAAACCCGCGCATTAGAAACCAAAGCGAAGGTTTGGATCAATCGCAGCAAGCTGCTCTTTGAATAACGTTTGGATGCGCTCGAGCGCGGCTTCGTTGTCGGCCTCGAAGCGCAGCGTCAACGCGGGCGATGTATTCGAAGCGCGCACGAGCCCCCAGCCATCGGGAAAATCGACGCGAATGCCATCGAGCGTGGTGAGCTTGCCGTCGCCGAATTTTCCATTCAGCGAAAGTTTTTCCATCAGCGCGAATTTAGCCGTTTCGTCGCTATCGATTTTCAGCTCCGGCGTGCTTACCGTTTGCGGTAGCGCGGCGAGCTGATTGTCGAGATTCGGATCGGTGGTGCTGAGAATTTCGATCAGTCGTGCCGCCGCGTACATGCCATCGTCGAAACCGAACCAGCGTTCGTTGAAGAAGATATGGCCGCTGAATTCGCCGCCGAGCAGCGCGCCGGTTTCGGCCATTTTTTCCTTCATGAACGAATGACCGGCTTTCCACATGATCGGGCGTCCGCCAAAACTGCTGATGACGCTGTTCAGGCTGCGGCTGCATTTCACGTCGAACAACACGTCGGCGCCCGGGTTGCGCGCGACCACATCCTGCGCGAGCACCATCAGCAGGCGATCGGCGGGCACGATTTCACCGCTGCCGGTGACCACCGCAACGCGATCGGCATCGCCGTCGAAGGCGATACCCAAATCGGCGCCGTTTTCCTGAACGAGCTGCACGAGGTCGCGGAGGTTTTCGGCAATGGTCGGGTCGGGATCGTGATGCGGAAACGCGGGATCGACATCGCAGTACAGCGGAATGACTTCGCAGCCGAGCTCCTGGAACAGGCGCGGCGCGATCATGCCCGCGACGCCATTGCCGGCATCGATGACGATCTTCAGCGGTTGTGCGATGGCGACGTCGTTGATGATGTAGTCGACATAGCGATCCTGAATGTATTCGGTGCGGTAGCTGCCTTTGCCCTTGCTGAAGCGGCGCTGCTGAATGCGTTCCTTCAACGCCTGGATGGCGCGGCCGGATAAGGTTTTGCCGCCAATCACCATCTTCACGCCGTTGTACGCAGCGGCGTTATGGCTGCCGGTGACCATCACGCCGCTTTGCGTGTCGAGATGGTGCGTTGCGAAATACATCAGCGGCGTCGGTGCCAGACCGATATCGATGACATCGCGGCCGCTATCCCGCAGCCCGCGCATCAAGGCGTCGGCGATGGCATCGCTGCTGGCGCGGCCATCGCGCGCGACGATGATCTGCTGCTGACCGCGATCGACCGCTTCGCTGCCGATACCGAGCCCAATCTGATAGACGATGTCGTCGGTGAGTTGCTGTGCGGCAATACCGCGAATGTCGTATGCGCGAAAAATCGTGTCCGGCATTTGCACCGGCAGCTCTGCCACTTCTTCGACAATCTGAGCAGGTACGGGGGGCGCGGCCGGGGCAGGGGCGGCAACTTTCGCCGGCGCCGGCGGTTGCTTGCGCTGTATTTGCTCGCGGGCCTCGGCGAAGCCCGGTAATTCCGCCGCATGACTGCCAAGCAGAGCTTGCAGGCTGCGTTCGAGCGCGCGTCGGAAATCGCGAGCCGACAACAACACGCCGAGCAGAATCGCCACGCAGCACAGCGCCGCGAGCAGCAACGGCAGCAAAATCGATTGCTGCGACGATTTCAGCCAGGTGCTTGCCGGCGCGAACTGCAATTTCCAATTGGGCACGCTCAACGTCGCTGCATAAGTCGCCTCGGCAACATCGCCGTTGCCCGCATGCGCGAAATTAACGCCGTTGTTGCCAGCCAGCTGCGCGATATCGATCGAGCCATGATTGCCGAGTTGGCGGGCGAGGATTTGCTCCAGATAGGAGGCGGGCAGCGTGACCAGAATCGCGCCCGCCGCATATTTACTGTCTGCGCCCATCACCGGCTGCGCGAACGAGATCACCCACTTTTTATCGAGCTGATAGGCCTCGGGCTGGACCGCGCTGCCGTTGGATGCGCGGCGCAGCATGTCGGCCTCGATGTTGTTGCGCAATCCAGCCTGATTGTTGTCGACGCTGGCGATGCCGAGCGGGCCGAGTGCGATCAGCCGCGTTTGCAATGCTTCCGGAAATGCAATTTGCGCGCGCGCCTGCAACGCGGTGAGATCGGCTTGCGTATTGAAAGCGTCGAGCAGTTCGGGATCGCGCCCGAAGTTTTGCAGCCGGCTCTGCCACTGCTGCAATAACGTGTTCACGCTTTCCGCCTGGGTGACGGCAATCGCCGTGCTCATTTGCTGCGCGACTTGGCGATTGTGTTCGGGTATTGCGAGGACGATCAGATAAACAAAGCTGGCGATCACCGCAGCCAAGCCGATCGCGGCACCGCGAACGACAATTTTGATCACGCTGTTCCGTGTGTTGGGTGCCCGTTTTTCCGTTGTCTTTTTTGCCATGGTTCCCGTCATTCCTTAACACTGAAGCAATTATTAGAGGCGTCTGCCGGATGTTGGCCGCTATTGAGCTGCGAATATCGGCATCGACACATACATCAGACGAACGACAAACGCATCAAGCGATCTGCAAATGCATCTGTCGGTCGATCAATACCAGCAGTTCGCGCGCGATCAGCATCTTCGAGCGTTCGCCGATCTGCATTTCGCCATCGCGCCAAAGCGCAGTGACCGCGTTGTTATCGCTGTTAAAACCGATGCCCGGTTGGGCGACATTATTCGCGACGATCATGTCGAGATTTTTGCGCTCCAGTTTATCGCGCGCATAGTCGCCGACATTCTGCGTTTCCGCCGCGAAGCCGACGGTAAACGGCTTCGGTTGCAGCTGCGCAACGGCGCTGACGATATCCGGATTGCGCACCAGCGTTAATGTCATTTCGTCGTTTTGCTTTTTGATTTTGTGGTCGGCGATCGCACTCGGTCGATAATCCGCGACCGCCGCTGCCGCAATAAAAATATCGCACGCCGGCGCGTGTTCGAGCGTCGCGTCATACATTTGCTGCGCGCTTTCCACATCGACGCGCGTGGCATGCTTCGGGGTTTCGAGCGTCACAGGACCGGCGATCAGCGTGACCTGCGCGCCGGCATCGATCGCAGCCTGTGCCAGTGCGAAACCCATTTT
>CBFHCK010000223.1:0-4776 GCA_965653955.1 uncultured Spongiibacteraceae bacterium | reverse complement strand
GTTTGCACATCTTCCTGCGCATTCGGAGAGACGATTAACAGATTGCCGCCGAGCGCGAGCCAGACGCCTTCGAGCCAACTGCGCAACGGTTTGCGAGCGCGCTGCTGCCAGGCAATATCGACGACTGCGATAAGCTGCTGCACACGCTGCTGCGCAAATCCGCTGAGCGAACCGATCACTTCCGAATCATGCAATCGCGCGAACACGCTCTGCCGCGCGCCTTTTTCATCGGCACCGGCGATTAACGTGTGCAGATCGGAATTATCCAGCCCTACCAGCGGCGAACGCAGCAGCGCGAGCCAGGCAATGCGATCGGCGGGATTCGATAACGCCTTCAACAGCGATAACAGATCGAGAATGTGCGAACGCTGTTGCAGCGAATCGATATCGGTCGCACGAAACGCGATATTCGCGCGCTGCAATGCCGGAATGATTTCGCGCAATTGATTACGCGTGCGCACCAGCACCGCCACTTCGCCGTCGTTGTCACTGCTGAGAGCGCGCTGAATCAGTTGTACGCATTGTGCTGCTTCGGCGGTGCGCTCTGGATCGTTGCGCATACCGTAAACCGCCACTTCGCTGTCGGGCCGATTCGGATTGAACGCACTCGATGGTTCATATGGGACTGCGCCGCGCGCGACATGCTCGCTATGCGGAAACGCCTGTTCGAATACGCGGTTAACCCATTCGACAATGGTTGGCGTCGAGCGGAAATTCACGCTCAGCGGTGCGTCGATTAATTCGAGTTGATTGACCCCTTGCCGGCGCGCTTCCAGAAATAGGCCGACTTTGGCTTCACGGAAACCATAAATCGATTGCATACCATCGCCGACGATAAACAATGTCTGCTCCGGCGCACCGCTCGCATTATTTTCCGCCCAACCTTCGAGCAGCCGCTCAAGCAAACGGTATTGCGTTGCCGATGTATCCTGAAATTCGTCGATCAACAAATGGCGAATACGATAATCGAGCCTCAACATTAATTCGGTGGGATCGAGTTCAGTGCCGAGTGCGCGCAATGCCGATAACGACATTTCGGTGAAATCGACTTCGCCGCGCGTTTGAAATACCAACTGCAATTGCGCTACCGCATGCCGTAGCACTTGCGTCAAATGCACCAGCACCTGCCATTGCGCGTCGGCGTAATCGTGCGCAGGCAAGTGCAAAATTTCGTTCAGCACTTCGCGTAGATCGGCATGCTCGGTCAATGATTCGAGCAATGCCGTCATTGCCTGTTTGCGCTGCTGAAACTCGGCTTTTTGCAAACCGACGCCAGGCGGAAAGCCGAGCCGCTTATCGACCTGCTTGCGCCAATCGCCATCCTTTTTCAGCAGGAATTCGGCAATGCAACGCCAGTGTTCGACCGCAGCCGAATCGCATTCCGGATATTCGATGCAGCCGATCAATGCCACTAACGGATGATCGGGCTGGTCTTCCTGCAAACGTTGCGCGGCGAAATCGAGCAACGGCAATAATTCGCCGCGATAAATCAATAAATGCTGACGCGCTTTATGTAGTGCGTCGCAGCGTACTTGACGCAGTGTGTGTTCGAGGCGAGTGCGCGTGCTTTCGCTATCGATACCTTCGTCATCGTCGCCGGCGCTGTTCTCGGCATCGATAAAAATATGCGGTAACCATTGATCGCGGCGCGCGAGTAAATCCGCCAACAATTCGTGCAGCCTTTCAACACGATTATCGAGATGAAGCAATAACTCAGCGATGCTGTCGGCGATTGGATCGGGTTGCTCCAACTGCGCGAGCAACGCATCGACGGCGGCGCGATACAGCGGCGCAGCTTGTTCGGTCACGCGCGGTTGACCGCCGAATTGCGATAGCACGGGCATTTGCGCGGTCAGGCTTGCGCAAAAACCGTCGATCGTTTGCACGCGCAAACGTGCGGGATTATTCAGCAGATTCCAGCCGCATTCGCTATCGCGCTGTAACGCTGCGCGCGCGAGCTGCCATGTTTGGCGCTTATGCGTTTCGGCGGGTTCGGACGCTTGCGCCGCACGCAGCGCGGTTAAAATCCGTTCGCGCATTTCCGCTGCGGCTTTGCGCGTAAAGGTGATTGCGATAATTTCTTCAGGCTGTTCGGCGCGCGCCAGCAACGCCAATACGCGCTGGCTGAGTAATTCGGTTTTTCCAGAGCCGGCGGGAGCGGTAACGCAAAACGATTGCGTGGGATCGAGTGCAATAAGACGCTGCCCGATATCTATCGGCGTGACGATGGCGGAGGTCATTCCGTTTCCTCCACTGCGTTTCTTTCTATATCGCCATCGCCAGAATGATTCGCCTCGTCGAATTGATGCGCGATACGGCAGACGCTGGCGAGATCGCAATAGGTGCACGCGCTTCCCGCTTTCGGATCGACGACCGCTTTGCCGGCAATAAAATCGTGCGCCAGATTTTCGAGAATCGTTTTCCAGTGGGCTTGTAACGATGCCCAGCTATCGGCGGAAAACTCTTCGCCGAGTTGCGCTGCCGTGCGAAATCCCTGCGCTTGTAATACGTCATCGCCAACGCCAACGAATTGCGGTTTTTCGTTGCGCACCTGCGCAAATGCAATGCCCGCCACCTTGTTGTCATCGCCACTGCCACTATCTCTTTTACTTTCACCGCCATTCAACAGAACGCTATAAAGCGGCAATTGCGGCTCATCCGGCCTTTCGCCCAACCATTCTTCGACGCGGCAATTCAGATTTTTCGTTTTGTAATCGACCACGAGTAACCGGCCGTCGTCGAGCCGATCGATACGATCGACGCGCAACCGTAATTGCAACCCCGCGAATTGCAGATCGCGCCGCTGCTCGATGGCATCGACTACAAAGTTGCCGCGTTCGCTTTCGATGCTTAACCATTGCTGCAATAAACGCGTAAGCCGTATTGCTTCCAACCGAAGAAAGCGATGGCCGATGCGATGTGCATTGCGCTCGCGAAACGATTTCAACGCGAATTCAGCGGCGCGCTCGCATAAATCGACACGTTGCGTTTCGCTTAATGCAATTAACGCTGCATGCGTTTTCAATTCGCGCCATACCATTTCCAGCGCGGTGTGCAGAATATTGCCGCGTTCGGCTGCATCCAGACCGGCGACCGGCTCATCGAGCGCTCGCGCACCGAGCCGATGCCGCGCAAATGCGCGAAATGGGCACGCCGCTTGATCTTTAAACAAACCGGCGCCACCGTGCGCACGCTCGTCGGTAACAAATACCGGAGCGTTGCCGGATTCGAATGTATCGAGCGCATGGTGTTCGTTGTCGGCGCGCCATCGTTGTTCGCTTGGTAAAAGTTCGTCGCAGCCGCCGCCGAGTAATTCCGTTAGATCTATTTGCGGTACCAAAGCGAACAACGGGCTTGGCCCACATTCAACTTCCTCGCGTTCGCGCTGATAACTGACGATTACATGCTCCGCGCTGGCGAGCATCGATTGGGTGAGACGTTGCGCGATTGCGTATTCGCGGTCGGCATCGCAACGCGGCATGCGCAAACGGCGCTGTAATTCGCGCGGCATTAACGGATGCGCGCTCGCGGCCGGCGGCCAGCAATCCTCGCCCATTTCGCAAATCCACAATCCGCTGAATTGCAGCCCCGCCGCTTCGAGTACGCCGAGTACCTGTATCGGCGTATCTACCGTTTGCGGTTGAAATACCAACGCCTGCACGAGTTGCCGCAACCGCTGCAATGCCTGCGTCCTGTCGAACGTGCCGGCGAGCTGATCGAACTGCGCGAAATCGATCAACGCCTGCTGCCATTGCGCGTGCTGCTGATATTCGATGCTGTCGAGCGTGCGCGTACCGGGCCAACCCAACAGCGTGAGCCACTGCGAGAATTGATCGGCCCACGCACTCGCGCTCATGCGTGCGCTCGCCAAACGCTCGCGTCGCACATGTTCGCCGAGTTGCTGTAATTGCGCAGGCAAAGGCCATTCGGGAAATTGCTGTGCGACGGCATCGGCGCATTGACGCACTTGCGCGGCGCTCAATTCGGCAACGCGCAAGTCAGTGATATTTTCGATGAACGCAACAATCGGATCGATCGCATCCGCGCCACTTAAAAACGGCGCGCGTATTAATTGCATCAGTGTTTGCAATTCGATCTTCGGCGCCGTTAATTCGAGTAATTGCAACGCACATCGAATCAGCGGTGTTTGCGCCAGTGGTTCGCCGGCGGAAAAGTTTAGCGGCGGCAATTGGCGCGATTGGTTCGGCGAGATGTGATCGGGCGTCAATACATCGAGCAATACGCGTTCGACCACCGCGCGCTGCTGATTCAAGTTCGGCACGACGATCGCAAACGGACCGTGCGGATTATTTTGCATCTGCTGCTGCACCCACAGCGCAGCCGCCTGCAATTGTTGCTCGAACGTATCGCAACCGACGCATTGCGCATCGCGCAACCGGTTCGGCAATTCGAGTTCGGAAAATTCGCTGCGTTGCAGCAACGTTCTATACAACGGCGGCATATCGTCGAAACCGATGCCGATTATTTTTTGCGGCAAGTCGATACGATTTTGCAGCGCCGCTTCGACAACCCGTCGATCGCGCTCGGCCACAACGATCGCGTTACGCCCGCTGCATTCGCGCTCGAAGCGATCTAGCCATTCGATAAATGTCGCCGTGTCGGGCTGTGCGAGAAATTCGTCGCGAATATTCGAGCGCAGCGGTAATTGCTGCCAAAGCGCCAGCGTGCGATACGCGCTCGCGCTTTGCTCCGCAGCTTGAGTAGGACGCAGCAACGGCACCGAACCGGCGTGCACGGATTGTTCCCATAGCGCCG
>CBFHCK010000222.1:0-4783 GCA_965653955.1 uncultured Spongiibacteraceae bacterium | reverse complement strand
TGACATTAGTCGCAAACGAATCGGCGCTCGCCGCGATTCTGTGGGAAAACGATAAGCCGACGCGGGTACGACTCGGCCCGATGCGCGCCATTGAAAACACTCCGATTCTCAACGAAGCAGAACAACAGCTAAACGAATATTTCGCGGGAACCAGAACGCGCTTTGAATTGGCGCTCGATTTTGTCGGCACCGAATTTCAGCGCAAAGTCTGGGCGGCGTTGCTGACAATTCCTTTCGGCGAAACACGCAGCTACAGCGATATCGCATTGCAAATCGGCAACGCGAATGCGGTGCGTGCCGTCGGCGCTGCAAATGGAAAAAATCCGATTTCGATTGTTGCGCCTTGTCATCGCGTGATTGGTAAAACAGGCGATCTCACTGGATTTGCCGGAGGGGTCGAGACAAAAAGAATATTGCTTGATTTAGAGCGGCGGATACTTGGTAAAGAGCGTTTGGTTGTAGGGCAGCCAGCATTGTTTTGATATTTAACGCCCATCAACGCTCAGCTTTGAACGATCGGACGAATCCAGCAATTCGATTAGCTGCGTGTTGTCTTGGCTTTACGTGCTGAATTCGTTTTGGCGGGGGAAGAACGCGCTGTTTAGATTGCACCATTGGTTAATGGAGAACTGGGAAGAAATGTGAAATAGTTCTAACGTTTTGCTCTAGCGTTAGAAGTTTTTTGTCCACATAACGTACAAAAACAAGGCGGTTAGCAGTGCTCGACTACATTAAGAAAACCCTCTGGACCGCAGCCGACAAGCTGCGCGCTAACGCAGCCGAATACAAGTACATCGTACTCGGACTGATTTTCCTCAAATACATTTCCGACAGTTTTGCCGGGCGCCGTGCGGAGTTGCAGCGTCGGCATACGGATACGCTGCTACCGCGTTTAATTTCCGGTCAGTTGCGGTTGCTGGAGTTGGAAAAGGAAATTGCGGAGGTGGGGGCGTGACATCGACAGTAGAACAACGCGAAGCGCTATGGGATGAGTTCTTGCAGCGTTGGCCGCTTGAAAAACTCTCGATCATGACGCTGGAGGAATACACCGACGCAGGCAACAACGACAGTTTTGTTTACTGGCTGGAAGCTAAAACCGAAGAGCTAGGCTCCATCTGGGGCGGCTCATCGTTCAAGTTTGGTGTCTACTCCCGCAGGGATAAAACGCCGAAAACCACTGAAGGTAAACTGAGCTACAACGAACAATACGCGTGGTATTCGAAATACGGCGACTCGCCACAGCAAGCATTCGAGCGTGTGCGCGAAAAGATCGTCGCAGTGGCGAATGCTGCTCGATCCGGCGATTTTGAATCTATCCGTTCTATTGATTTGGGGCGAATGGTTAAATGGAAAATTGCTTTTCTTTACCAGGATCGAAAAAATCCTCAGCTAATTCCTGTCTACAACGCGGAATATCTCGCAGCTTTTCTTGGCCAGAAATCGAAAAACTCGGTTTGGCAGTTGCAAAAGACCGTAGCGGTCCAGCGAAACAATGAAAATGTTCTGTCCTTTGGCGAAAAGGTCTGGAAGCGCGCCGAAGAAATCTTGATGGCCGATGTCTTGAAGCCTGAAGACGCGGTTGCTTATTTTCAAGAGCAGCCCGAACGGTTTCGTCCTATCAAAGATCCGACGAAATATTTAGCTGGTTTCGAGACGGTTGATGGAAAGCAATTGGCCGTATCGCTACGCAATTCAGGCGCAAAAATTTGGCTTGAACCAGGCCCTTGGTTGGAACATGTTCAGCGGCAGCTCAAAGATATCGAACATTATCCAGCTGATCGATCTCGTACCAGCAATCTAGCTGCTAACTCGCCGAGGCTCGCCGAAGGCAATCCCGTAATGTTCTTGACTGTGCCTAGCCGTGCCGCGCTTTACGCATTGGCTAATGCCTACGACGGCACCGATAGCGATGATTCTCTGCCCGTGGAGAACAACATGGATCGAATACTGAAGAATAATCCTCCAATCAATCAAATACTTTATGGCCCGCCGGGGACTGGAAAAACTTACGCAACCATCGACGCGGCGCTGGAAATTCTTGACCCGGCCGCAGCCCGTTTACATGTCGGTGATCGGAAATATTTGAAAAATCGATTCGACGAGTTTGTCGAGCAAGGTCGAATAAGGTTTGTAACATTTCATCAAAGCTTTTCTTACGAAGACTTTGTCGAAGGATTGCGGGCGAATAGCGATGAGGATGGCCAGGTTCGCTACGAGGTAGCCGATGGCATATTTAAATCCATCTGCGAAGCAGCTTCGGCTCAAGTAACACAACAAATCCCGGTTTCGATCGATATGAATGGGCGACGGATTTGGAAGATGTCGATTGGCGATAGCCATAAAGACGATGATTATTTGTTTGAAGAATCCGTCGAAAACGGCTACGTCTTGCTTGGCTGGGGTGGAGGGATCGATTTCTCTGGTTGCCAGAGCCGAGAAGATATTGTCGAACGTCATCGAGGAGCTGGCAAGGAAGTTTCTGGGGATGAGTATCGAATTGCCGCTATAACAACTTTTTTACTTAAAATTAAAGAAGGCGATCTTATCGTAGTTACCGACGGTAATTTGAAATTCCGCGCGATTGCTGAGGTTACGGGCGGCTATAAGTTTTTAGCTGATCACGAGCGTGTCGAGCAATATGTGCAAAGTCGACCAGTTAAATGGCTGCGCATTTATTCACCATCACTATCATACGATCAGTTGATGAAAAAGCGTTTTATGCAGCAATCACTTTACGAGTTAAAGCCAAACGCAATTGATATGGAGAAGCTAGGTAGCCTTCTCAATGGTAATCACATCGGTTCTGGCGTTAGATTTTATGTAGGTCAGCGTTTTGCCGGCTACGAAGTAACTATTGCAACAGACGAGATTGTGGAGTTGCGAAAGCCAAACGGAAATGATTTGCCATTTTCCATGAAAATGCTGAACTCTCTCGCGAAGCACGTGCGCAATCGCCAAATGAACCTTGCTGATATTCAGCATAAGCGAGTCTTCGAACGCATCCCCGATTCCACCTTGGAAAAATTTATTGTCAACGGATATCCCGTGCTTATCTATTTATTGGTCGAGCACCTAACAAAAGGTTCGTCCACGACGGCTGTGCCTGACCAATCGAATAATGCCAAAGTTCTAATCATCGATGAAATCAATCGCGGGAATGTATCGCGGATTCTTGGTGAGTTGATTACTTTAATCGAGCCTTCTAAACGCGCAGGCAACGCTGAAGCTCTGGAAGTGTCTCTTCCTTATTCTAAGATGCGTTTCAGTGTTCCTTCAAACGTCTATCTGATTGGCACAATGAATACAGCCGATCGCTCCCTATCCGGCCTAGATATCGCGCTACGTCGACGATTCACCTTTAAAGAAATGCCGCCCCGCCCCGATTTATTGAAGGATCTCGACGTCGACGGTATCAATATCGGTCAATTGCTTGATGTAATGAATCAACGTATCGAAGTTCTACTCGACCGCGATCATTGCCTCGGACACGCGTACTTTATTCCGCTTCGTGAGGATTGCTCACTGCTGCGTCTGTCCGCGATTTTTCGCAGTCAGATCATTCCGCTGTTGCAAGAGTATTTCTTCGAAAATTGGCAGCGTATCCAATGGGTATTGAACGATCATCAGAAGCGTGCTGAAGATCAGTTCATATCGAAGCCCCAGTTTGATCTGCGGCAATTATTTGGCGATGGTGTCGATGTCGCCGGTCATTGTGTGCGCTGGCAAATCAATGATGGGGCTTTTGACCGCGTCGATGCTTATCGCGGCATCATCAACTCTGAGATGTTGGCACAGTCGTGAAAATAGCGATCACGGTGCGGGAATATGCACGGCTTACCACTGAGGCCGTGGCTACTCCTTCGCTTGATCGCGCCCAGATTTCGGTAACGGCTTTTGATTGGCTTTGCCAACTGAGCGAATTATTCAGCAAGAGCGGCGCGGCGCTGGTGCACACAGAAGGTCGGCGCTGGCTTTGTCTGGATAATTATGTTGGCGTGATTGAAACACCGTGCGGCACGTGCATTGAAATATTGCCCAAGCATGTCGAGGGCGAGAATTGTGCTCGCAAGAGCAGGCAATTATTGTGCAGCATGATCGGCGAGGCACTCCATTTGCCGCGTCGCGAGGCGGGTGTCGCCAATCTGGAGCTGTTCGATGCCCCGCTGAGTGAATGGGTGATCGCGCAATTTTTGGAAAAGCTAGACCATCTGGTCAAGCGTGGTGTGCGTTTCGACTATTGCCGGGTTGAGGAGGAACAGCGCTTCTTGCGCGGTCAGCTCGATATCGTGCGGCAGTTGCGTCAGCCGCCGGGCCGTCAACATCACTTTCATATCCGTCACGATTTGTTCTTAGCCGATCGCCCCGAGAATCGCTTGCTGAAGTCCGCGCTGGAGCGTGTTTGTGCCAGCACGCGGCAGCCGGATAACTGGCGGTTGGCGCATGAATTGCGCAGCTTGTTCATTGAAGTGTCTGTCAGCAAAGATATTCGCGCTGATTTTATGCGCTGGCGCCAGGATCGTTTAATGGTGCATTACCAGCCCATCAAACCCTGGTGTGAGCTGATCTTGTATCGACACATGCCGTGGTCGGTTGCGGGACAGTGGCGCGGCATCAGTTTGTTGTTCCCGATGGAGAAGCTGTTCGAGCGCTATGTGGCCGCATCGTTATCGCGTGCGCTACTGACGACAGCGAAACTCACCGAGCAAGCGGCCAGGTTGTTTTTATGCGATCACGACGGCGGGCGTATGTTTCAGCTGCAACCTGATCTGCTCATTGAAGACCG
>CBFHCK010000221.1:0-4806 GCA_965653955.1 uncultured Spongiibacteraceae bacterium | reverse complement strand
CCGATTGTCGGCCCCGGTCATATCGATATCGAGTTGAGCGACGGCAGCACTAAACGCGTGCGCATTCATCACGCACATCTTGAAGAAGACGCGGGCAAATCATTACATGAAGACTTTCATGGATTGTCTGGCATCGATTTAAATCGCGCCGGTACGCCGCTGATCGAAATCGTCACCGAGCCCGATATGCGCAGCGCCGAAGAAGCCGTTGCGTTCGCGAAAAAACTGCATGCAATCGTCACCAGTCTCGGCATTACCGACGGCGACATGTCGCAGGGCTCGATGCGCTTCGATGTGAACGTATCGGTACGCAAACAAGGCAGCGACAAACTTGGCACACGCACCGAAACGAAAAACCTGAACTCGTTTCGCTTTATCGACGAAGCCATCAAGCTCGAAGTCAATCGTCAAATCGATCTGATCGAAGACGGCGGTAAAGTGGTTCAAGAAACGCGCCTGTACGATGGCGATAAAAAAATCGCGCGCGCGATGCGCAGCAAGGAAGAAGCGAACGATTACCGCTATTTTCCGTGCCCGGATTTATTGCCAGTCGCAGTCGATAACGAAACGATCGAAAAAATTCGCGCGTCGTTACCGGAATTGCCCGCAGCAAAACAGCAACGCTTTATCGCCGACTATGGCTTATCAAATTACGATGCCGGCGTGCTGACTGCCGAGCGCGCGCTCGCGGATTATTTCGAAACCGTTGCAAAAACCACTAGTGAAGCGAAGCTCGCTGCCAACTGGGTAATGGGCGAATTGAGCGCGCAATTGAACAAAAGCGATTTGGCGATTGCACGAAGCCCGATAAGCGCCGAACAACTCGCCGGTTTAATTGCTCGCATTAAGGACAACACCATTTCCGGAAAAATCGCGAAGCAGGTTTTCGAAGCGATGTGGAATGGCGAAGGCGATGCCGACTCGATTATTTCCGCGCGCGGTTTGAAGCAGGTTTCCGATTCCGGCGCGATCGAAAAAATCGTATCGGACATCGTCGATGCGAATCCGGAACAGGTCGAACAATATCGCGCTGCCGATGAAAACAAACGCAAAAAGCTGATTGGTTTTTTTGTCGGCCAGATTATGAAGGCGTCGAAGGGTCAGGCAAATCCGGCGCTGGTGAACGAAATTCTCTCGAAAAAATTGCAGGGTTAATCAGTCATGGCCAAAGAAAAAGAAGTTGTCGTCGACGAAGTGTGGACCGAAGCGCGCGTGCGCGAGTTCCTCGATGTAAAACCCGCTGAAGCAGTCGAAGCGGATTTTCATATGTTGTTGAAGGCGTATCAGCAAATGCGCGCCGACGATTTCGAAAAATTCGTTGCGATGTTTTTAGCCGATAGCCACAACATTAACGCGCGCGATCCGCAAGGCCGTACAGTGTTGTCGTATATTCGCGAGCATGCGAAATCGGGCGAATATGCAGAAATTCTGCAACGCAATGGCGCCGACGCCTAAGGAAATTTTGAAAACGTAGCGATCGTTTTTCAGCGTTGTTTTAGCCGAGCGACGCCACGCTTTTCAAAATCAGACTCACCAATTGCGGCTGTCGCGTCACACCGGTTTTTGAAAATACCGCGCGCAGATGCGTGCGCACGGTATTGCGGCTGATGCCGAGCTCTTCGGCGGCTTCATCGAGCGTCAATCCATTCGCCATCAACATAGCTAACGCCGCTTCCGAGGGCGTGAAGCCGAATAATTGTTTGATAACCTGCAACGGCGCGCGCGCCTGTTGCTGCGGGTCGCTGAGAAAAATCGCCGCCGCCGGTACTGCTTCAGCCGCGGCCCATTGATTTTCCGGCACCGGCCGTATCACCAAGCCCAGCTCTCCATCTTTACGCGTAACGCGCATTGCTTCGACCACTGCCGCATCGCCATCGCGTTGATGCGCGATAACGCGCGCGATACGCGCCTGCAGATCCTGTGTTTGCTCGCGCGTGCTCAGCACCAATTTTTCATCGCGCAGCGTGACGCCGTTTTTTTCTTCGAGCAGTTGATGCGCGCGCTGATTCATACTTAGTACGCGGCCACTTTCATCGAGAATGATTGCGCCAACGCGCATCTGATCGATCGCACCCGCATACACTGCGCGCTCGGATTCCACTTTGTTGAGACGCACATGAATATGCACCGCGCGTCGAATATGCGGTAACAGCGCGCGGAATAATGCGCGATCTTTTTCATTGAAGCGCCGCGCCGATTTCGCGCGGCAAATACGAAAGCGCACCTCGACTTCATTTGGAATCGAAAAATCGGCACCGAGTACATCGTACAAATCGCTTGGCTCAAGCACCATGCGATAAAAATCGCTCGCCAGTAGTGCTTCGGTACCCATGAATTCGTGCAGCGTTACCACCTCGCCTTCGGGCAAGTTGATGAAAGGATCGAGCGCATACGAACGTTCGTTGTAGGTGACGATATGCTCCGGCACACCGCCGACTACGCGCATTAATCCAAGCCCGATGTTGCCCGGCGAACGCAGGATCAAATTCGCAACGCGTGCACTCATCAATTCTTTGCAACGCTCGAGGAACCCCTGCCAGGGGATGGGCTCAAGCGGTCCGTTGTAGAGCAGCTCCAGCAAATCGCTAAACTCGTGATCGATATGCATACAACTCTCGCGCTAAAATTTGCCCACAAGGTGAAATGTGGAAAAAAGGACTTAATGAATAAGTACGGCGACCCGCCACATCTTTCTGTAATTTTTTCTTGATAATATCGTAATCGATACTCCACCACACTTTTTCGTCTTAGATAATAGTTTGCTCGAGTGTTATAAATATCGTCGCGCCAAGAACGGCGCGAATTGACTCCCGGTTAGCTCCTGAACGGATATCGAGGATGGGCGTAATGATTCCGAAAATTATTCACTACTGCTGGTTCGGCAATAATCCCCTTAGCGATTTGAATAAACGTTGTATCGATAGCTGGCGTCGGTTATTGCCCGACTACACCATCAAGGAATGGAACGAACACAACAGCCCTCTCGATAACGATTATTGCCGGGCAGCGTGCGAACGCGGCTTGTGGTCGAAGGTGGCGAATTATGTTCGTTTGCACGCATTGAGTACCGAGGGCGGTATTTATTTCGATACCGATGTCGAGGTCTTTAAAAATTTCGATCCACTGCTCGGGCATCGTTGTTTTGTCGGCTTTCAGCTCGATAAGTAAAACGACGATTGGGTCAACAATGCGGTGCTCGGCGCCGAAGCGGGACACCCATTCATTCGGCGCTGCATCGAATTGACCGTGGAGCTATTCGTCGATACCGGAACGTTTTATCGATCGCCGCAAGTCACCACGATGGCGTTACGCGAAATTGGACTGTCGCGCTACGGTACACAACAACTTGAAAACGGCGTGATGGTGTTTCCCACCGAGTATTTTTATCCGTACACGTGGTTCGAAGAGTTCACGCCGGCCTGCATTCGAAAAAATACATACGCCGTGCACTATTGGGAAAAAACCTGGGGCAGCTTGCCGGAAGCCAAGAAAAGCTCACCGCTGTATTTACTGAAGAAGCGCGCGCTTGGATTTCTTCGCACGTACTTTTAACGACCCAACGAATTAACGAATGCTGTCGCGGCTCGCCAAGCGATCGCTGGTGGGCAAACCGGTAATCGCGAGGCCCTTGATCGGCTTGACGACTCCATACGGCGACGCCAGCACGAACGGTTCGGACTGCCATTTCAAACCAGCGTTACGCAACACCGCAAAATGCAGATGCGGGCCGCTCGTATAACCGCTGTTGCCGGATTGCGCGATCATCTGCCCGGTTTGAATTTTTTGTCCTGGGCGTACCAGCGCCGAGCCTTTGCGCAGATGCGCGTAGATTCCGAAAGTGCCATCGTCGTGCAGAACATACAGGCTATTCGTTTGGCTGCGATACGCCACCGAATTGCCACCGGCGCCATGCACATCGAGCACTTTGACGACAACACCGCCACGCGCCGCGCGAATGCCGGTGCCGATCGGCATATCGATATCGATCGCATGGCGGCTGCCATTGGTGTGATGGCTATAAGAACCGTTGAACGCCTGCGTAATCTTGAAGGCGTTTTGTTCGGGCACCGGCGGACTATACGCAAAACGTTCGTTGTGATGCGCGCGCGGATCGCCCAGCTGCCAGCGCAGTTTGTAGTCATAGCGCATCGGCTGGCCGGTGCGGGCCGGTGTCAGCGCCGCGATTTTCGTTTCGCTATTCGCGGCGACGATCCACTGCTCGGGGATCGCCGGCGCGCGAACGTTTTCCTGCGACGCCAACTTGAAGTTCACCTCGACCGGGGCCGGATTGCGATTGATCAGGTACAACTCGGGCTGCTCCGGCTTGCCGCGCTTTTCGATGAACACGACGCGCTGCTGCTCTGGCATGCCGCCGCCGGCGCTGCTGCTACCCCATAGCTCCAACACTTCGGCTTGGTGGCTTCGGCCAGGATTCTGATCGGTGTAGTGCACAACCCCATCGGCATCGCGGTATTTGAAAATCGTCGTCGCACCGACAAAAGACGAAGCCGCAAGCAAGAGCGCGGGCAGCAAGACCTGTCGGGTGAACATCAACGGCATCGGAATGATTCGGGGTTGGTAGCGGTGTTGTAAGCATATCGGGCAATCGCGATTTCTCCAGTCGGATTGCCCTAAGCGCGAAAGCGCGCACGGAAACCCTGGGCTTTCACCACCGGGCTTCCGGAGGCCGCTTATTTTGGGACAGCGTATTGCTTCATGAAGGCGTCGAGCACGGCTTGGCTCTCGCCATCGAGCCGCTGCGTCAGTGGCCGCTGCTGCATGCGCGATTGCCATTCAGCGAGACCC
>CBFHCK010000220.1:0-4818 GCA_965653955.1 uncultured Spongiibacteraceae bacterium | reverse complement strand
ATCTTTG
This sequence comes from uncultured Spongiibacteraceae bacterium, assembly GCA_965653955.1. GTDB lineage: Bacteria > Pseudomonadota > Gammaproteobacteria > Pseudomonadales > CAMLJR01 > CAMLJR01. Next base: position 4,811 of record CBFHCK010000220.1, on the reverse strand, counting down.
GCAATCAGATGGACTTCGCCTTTCACGAGAAAATAATCCAACCCATCGTCGCTGCCTGCTGTAAACAGCACGGTATCTTTATCGCCGGCCATCAACTTCACACCACGCGCAATCGCTGCGAGTTCGCTCTCCGGCAAGTCTTTGAAGCAAACGAATTGCCGTAAAAAAGATGACGTAACGGTAGTAGAGGCGAACGACATAACGATGCGACCTGTAAAAATAAAGGTTAATGGGATCAGGCGGTAGGCAGTGAACGTTATGTATTGGTTATGCGATCAGATTAGTGCAGGACGGAGAATTCGCTTATTGGAATATGTACGTAACATGGTAGTGGTTTTCCGTAGGCTCAATCAGCTCATCGAATGATCGCCCTAGCAATTAACCGTTCCCGCGAAATCAAAAAATCCGCGCCGACAAAGTCGAGCGCGGGGTCGCAAGCTGTTTCTTGAGAGACCTGGCGTTGCGTAAAACTTTTTAACCGCACTGATTCCAGCGGTGGCCCCAGATGCTGGTGCGGTCGGAAATCGTCGGAAGATATTGCGACCAGTTCAGTTGCAAACCGCCGAAGCCATATTCGACGGCGAAACCAGCTGGGGATTGTACGTACATCGAAACCATGCGGTCGTTGGTGTGACGGCCCATGTCGGTGACGATCGGAACATTCATTGCGCGCACACGGTCCTGCATCATACCGAGCGTATCGAGATCTTCGACCTCCAGCATTAAATGCACCAAATCGCCGGGTGCATCTTTCGTATCGTGATACAGCGCGAGGCTATGGTGGCGCGGATTGTTCACATGCAGAAAATGCAGTGAATGACCCGCGTCACTTTTATCCGGCGTTTCGTAAATGTGCATGGTATCGGTCTGACCGAAACCCATTACCTCTGTGTAAAAACGATGACTCGCTTCGATATCCGGTGTGGTCATCGCGATATGACCGAGCCCCATATCGCCGCTGTGACCGGTAACGAAGCGATGCACGCCAACCGGGGAAATCAGCGGTAAATAGTCGAGCGCGAGGCCCCAGAAAATTTCGCCGATTTTTCCGGCTGGATCGACGAAGCGCGCAAATTGCTTTACGCGGCGCGCCTGTGCTTCCTGCGCGCTACCGAGCTCAACGGAAACACCAGCGTGTTGCAAGCGTTGCACGGCGGCGGCGAATGCGTTCTGGCCTGGTAATTCCCAGCCGGCGCAGAGGAAGCGATCTTTTTTCCCGAGCACGATACGCAGACGATATTGGTAGTCGTCCATCTTCAGGTAGAGCTGTTGGTTCTGGTGAAATGGCGGTGTCGAAATATCCGACGCCACCATTAAGCCAAGTACCTTCGTGCCGAAATCCATCCATTTTTGCAAATCGGTGGATTCAATCGTGACGTAACCGAGCGCAGCGATATTCATGATGAGTTCTCGCGCTCAGCCCAATGTCACGTGTTCTTTGTGTTGCGTCAGTGCGCTCGGCACCGTCGCCACGTCCATATAAAACTGGCTGTACCATTTACGCAGCATGTTGACGGGGCCGTCGCCATCGCACAGCAGGGGATTGTCGACGCGTATCTTGTTGTCCCAGATCGCAACGTCCTGTTTGAACGATTCGATGTTCTTTTGCACATAGTCTGCGAGCATTTTCTGATTTTCTTCCTCGCTCGCGCCTTCAACTTTTTTCAGCATCACGCCGAAGTTGATATGGAAACATTCGGTATTAAGCGGAACATGGGCGACGAGCAAATGCACTTTCATCGGTTCGCCGCTCATCGAGCCGTTCATCGTGGTCGTCATATACGCCGGACCTTCGTAGGTGGCGATGCTCGTCAAACCGGTTGAGCCATCTTCGAGAATATCGTGCTGACCTTCGGAATACTGAATGAATTTATGACCGTCCTGCACGTTGCGGAATTTATTGATCTTGAAGAAATGCACCGGACCGAAGTGTGCGATATCGGCCATGTTGTCGACCAGCTCGCGACAATTGCTGTGAATCGTGAATTGCAGCGTGGCCCAATCAGTCCACTCTCCCGAAAAATAATCATCGTTGCGTTCGGGACGTTGCGCTTCGATCGGCGGATTATTTTCGGGATCGTTCCAAACGAATAACAAACCGTTTTCTTCGAGCGTCGGCCACGATTTGATAACGGCTTTCGGCGGAATGCGTTTCGCATAGGGAATATCGTTGCACACGCCATCACCGCCCCAACTCCAGGAATGAAACGGGCAAACGATGGAATCGCCCTTGACGCAACCTAACGAAAGATCGGCACCCATATGCGGACAGTAAGCATCGATGATATGTACCGCGCCATCATTCTCACCGCGAAAGGCAACGAGTTTGGTGCCGAAATACTGTAAGCGACGCGGCTCGGATGTGAATTCGCTCGCCTTGCCGATGCAATGCCAACCGCGTGCGTAACGCTCCGGCAATACCGCGGCTTCAATTTTGTATGGCTTGCGCGTTTCATTGCCAGATTGTTGCAGAGCGCCACTTTGCAAAGCAGACAAGGTCGACATGATGACTTCCTCAACGGGTGATTTTGGTTTATTGATTTATCGAGGACGGCGGGTTGGCCTCGAATCACTGTGAGGTAAAAGTAAACGTCGCTGTAATACTTGCGTATCGTCGTTTCGGATGAGACAGAGCTGTTTCGCAGCGATGTTTGATTGAAGTCAACAAAATCCGGCGGGCTTCATCAGCTACATACCTCACAACGAAAAAATATCGCCTGGTTCCGGCGACTAACCAAGGGTTGCGCGACGAGCCACGCGACGAATACAGCATGCTTGCGCTGAACTCGATGAATATGTGCGGGTCGATAAATTTGACACTCGTTAAACAGGAGAATGGCGAATGAAAACATGGGTTATCGTGGCCGATTGCAGACGAGCACGTATTTTCGAGACCGATCGATTTTTTTCGAAGCTCGAAGAAATACATGATTTATTTAATCCCCGTGCCCAGCTGGAGCTGGATGCGCGCGGGCGAGGCAGAGAGGGCTCTATGGGTGTTCGGCATGGACTGGAACCGAAAGAAACACCACACGAAACCGAACTGAAAGCATTAACTCAGCAGCTTTCACAATTTCTTTATAAATCGTTCAACGAGCATCGTTTCTCGAATATGGTGTTGATCGCGGGTCCAGAATTGCTCGGCAGTTTAAGAAAAACACTCGATGCACAAGTGCTGGCCTCGATTGAGCGCTCTATTAACAAGGATTTAAGCCGATGCTCCAGCGATGAATTATCGGACCAATTGAAAGCTGCGTAGAGCCAAAACCAAAAGACTGTACGGTGACGTCTTTCTCCAAATATTTTCGCCATTGCGAAGTGTTTGGAGAAATGATGTTTACTGCAATAAAAATTATCGCATCGCCGCCGCGCCATCTATAAAATCACTATAAAAATAATCGAGCGAAAATCCAGATGAAACTGACTTCAGTTTTTTGTGTTGTTGTACTGCCCTTATTTTTTTCGTCAACGTTTGCTGCCGTCAACGATCAGGATTGGCCCGTGTATGGGGGTTCGGCGGCAAATACGCATTACTCCAAGCTGTCGCAAATCAATCGCGATAACGTCGCTCAATTGCAGATTGCGTGGAGTTTCGATACCGGTGATGCATTTACCGGATCGGAAATGCAATGCAACCCGCTAATCGTCGACGGCGTAATGTACATCGTCAGTCCTAAAGCGGATGTGATCGCGCTTAACGCAGCGAACGGCGCGCAGTTATGGCGCTTCAGTCCGCTCGCCGGTCAGCGCAGCGGCAAAATGCGCACACGCGGATTGACGTTTTGGACCGACGGCAAGGAGCGCAGAATTTTTTCGAGCGCACGCCAATATCTGTTTGCGATAGACGCCACCACCGGCAAGCCAGTCGAAAGCTTCGGCGAAAATGGCCGGATCGATATGCGCAATGATCTCGGTCGCGATAAAAAAGACATGGTGGCGCTGTCGAGCCCCGGCATTGTGTATCGCGATCTGCTCATCATCGGCAGCTCGGTCAGCGAAGCGTTGCCGGCGCCGCCGGGCGATATTCGTGCTTACGATGTACGCACCGGCAAATTGCGTTGGTCGTTCCACACAATTCCGCATCCGGGCGAATTCGGCTACGAGACGTGGCCTAAAGATGCGTGGCAACAAAGCGGCGGTGCAAATAACTGGACTGGAATGGCGCTCGATGAAAAACGTGGCCTGGTGTTCGTACCGACCGGTTCGGCTGCTTATGATTTCTACGGCGCCAATCGCATCGGCGATAATTTGTTTGCGAATACTTTGCTGGCACTCGATGCAAATACCGGTAAGCGTGTGTGGCATTTTCAAGCCGTAAAGCATGATTTGTGGGATCGCGATTTACCGGCTCCGCCGAGCTTGATCACGCTGAAACGCAATGGCAAAAAAGTCGATGCGGTTGCTCAAGTTACCAAATCCGGTTTCGTATATGTATTCGATAGAGCGTCCGGAAAATCGCTGTTTCCAATTGAATATCGTCAAACACCGGCATCCGATTTACCCGGAGAAATCGCCGCCAGTACGCAACCCTTTCCGTTATTGCCGGAACCATTTTCACGACAACAATTAACCGAAAAGGATTTAACGCAGCGCACGCCAGCAGCGCATGCAGCGGCGCTCGAAACCTTCAATAAATTGCAGCGCGGCGAATTTGTACCACCATCGCTGCAGGGCTCGATACAGTTTCCTGGATTCGATGGCGGCGCGGAGTGGGGTGGGGCGGCGTTCGATCCACAAACGCAGTATCTGTACGTCAACGCCAATGAAATGGCCAATATTCTAAAAATGCGCGAAACAACCAATAAGAATGT
>CBFHCK010000219.1:0-4853 GCA_965653955.1 uncultured Spongiibacteraceae bacterium | reverse complement strand
TCCTCAAACTGACTTCACCGCCATGAAACCGCTGCAACCCTTGCGGTGTATCGATGGCGAGAGCGCCATTTTCATCGACACCCACCGCCACGCCCAAAATAGTCTGCTCGCCATAATGCAACGCGATCGCCCGACCGCGCGCGATATCGAAACTCATCCATTCTTCGCGAAAACGCGAAAAACCGCCGCGCTCGAATTCAACCAACAACGGCAACAGCTCGCTAATCACCGCCGAGGCGAGGGCATTGCGCGACACATTCCGACCTACCACGCTGCTGGCGTCGGTCCATTGCTGATCGATTGCCTTAGCTTCCGCCACCCCCGTCATCGCGACATTGATTCCAATGCCGATAATGACCTGACACCGCCCCGCTGCGTCACCTGTCATTTCGAGCAGAATACCGGCGAGCTTGGCGCCGTTGGCGATCACATCGTTTGGCCACTTCAAGCCGGCACCAGACACCCCAATTGAAGCCAACGCACGCACAACCGCCACTCCAACCGCGAGACTCAAACCCTCAAGCGCCGCCGCGCCACTATCGAACTCCCACGTGACGGACATATAAAGATTGCGCGCGAACGGACTGACCCAGGGCCGGCCACGACGCCCTCGCCCAGCCAGCTGACGCTCGGCAAAGACGACATGGCCGCGCATCGGTTCCGACTGCATCAACTGCATTGCTTCGCGATTGGTCGAATCGGTGGAGACTAGCGTTGTTAACGAACCGAGCAGATCGATCGCGGCTGTCGACAACGAAGATTGAATGAGGGGCTTATCGAGCAACTCGATATTTTCGAGCAATCGATATCCCCTACCTTTGGCAGACTCACAACGGATACCCAGCGATTCCTCAAGTTTTTGCAGCTGCTTCCAGATCGCGGCACGACTAATACCGAACAATGCACCCAGCTCTTCACCGGAATGGAATTCGCCATCCGCCAGCGCTCGCAGCAACGCCAGTTCGATCGACATGGTCGGCCTCTTGTAAAAATGGGCGGATGATAACAAACAACGTTAGCGATGAAAGACGAGTAATTACGTTCCCGTTATGACGCGGCTATCATGCGCACCACGATCAATTTGAGGCACCCCATGACCATCGACGACCTTATTCAGCAGATTCGCAGCGAATCCGATTGCATTGACTTCCAACATGTCATCGACACCATCAACGCAAATTACGATTTTCAATCGACGCAATTTCATAACGGGATAGGCGCTGATCGCATCACGAATGCCGCTGGCGCAAATGAAGGCTCGTGCCGAATTTTTGCGTTCGCGCAATTGCATGGATTGAACGAAGCGGAAACCCTCGCCTGCTTCGGCCAGTTTTATCGCGATGTGACCGCCACTCCGCGCGGCACTGACCACGCCAACATCCGCACCTTCATGCGTCATGGCTGGGCCGGAATTCGCTTTGACGGCAAAGCGCTCTCACCTAAGCGCTAAATCCGAACCAACAAAAAAGGCCCCGCAGGGCCTTTTTTATTTACATCAAAGCTAGCCTTTGATTCGGCTTTTGTATTCGCCGGTACGGGTATCGATTTCCACCGAATCGCCGATTTCGCAAAATCCGGAAACCTGCATTTCGAAACCGTTATTGAGGCGCGCAATCTTCATGATTTTGCCCGAGGTATCGCCGCGCACTGCGGGTTCGGTGTAGGAAATCTCGCGCACGATCGTGGTCGGGAGTTCAACGGAAATCGCCTTACCTTCGTAAAACACGGCCTCGCACACATCCGGCATGCCGTCTTCGATGAAGTTGATAACGTCGCCGAGGTTTTCGGCTTCTACTTCATACGGGTTGTAATCGCTGTCGACGAATACATACAACGGATCGGCAAAGTAGGAATAGGTCACCTCTTTGCGTTCGAGCTGGACCGGATCGAACTTGTCATCGGCCTTATAAACGCTCTCGGACATACCGCCGCTGAGCAGGTTTTTCATTTTGGTTTTGACCACTGCCGAATTGCGACCAGATTTGTTGTATTCGGCCTTTACCACAACCCAGGGCGAACCATTCAGGTTGACGACATTGCCAGCACGGAGTTCTTGAGCGGTTTTCATAGAGAGGTACCAAAGAGAATGACTACGAGAGCGATACTGGAAAAAACGCGCGCACTATACATTATTTGCGCAAAATTGCACCAGCATCGCAGCGAGATTCGTGCGCTTATCGAGGCGTTCGGCCCACTTCTCCGCATGAGTGCGCAGCGCTGGCAGTTCTCGAATGACATTCGCGGTAGCCGCTGTCATCGAACCGTGGTTATTCCATGCACACCAAGCAGCAGCCAGCGAATCGGCCGCAGACAACGCTAAATGTTCACGATACAGCGCGAGAAATGCATTGAGCTTCGGCCAATGCGCATCCGCTTCCTGCTGATAGATGTGCCAGAAAAATGGTCGCGCAGCCCATTGGGCGCGCACGAACGAATCCTCACCGCGCACGCAATTTAAATCGCAACACCATAGCAACCGATCGTAATCGTCCTGCGTAAGAAACGGCACCGTTATCGCGGTTAAATTGCCGCGCCGATAACGCGCACCATCCGCCCACTGCGAAACACCAAAATAATTCGCGACGCGCGGGACAATTTTTCCTTGTGGAATTACACACAGAGTGGACACATTTTCAATCGACAATGCATCGAACAAATGCTCGACCGGCGCCGTTGCATATGCGAATAACGAGATCAACAAATCGTCCGCCGACCGATCAACACCCATGCTTTCGAGAAATGTTCGCTGCGCTTCGGCGTCAGCTTGAAACGCACGGCGCCGCTCGATCAAATCGGATTCTTTTAGCAATCCGCCGGTGTTTTCCGTAAAACCTGGAAAGAAAAAATATTTAACCAACCCACTCAATTGCGGCGATGGCAGCGCATGACAATCCGAAACCCATTTTTCCGCGCTCAAATATTCGAGGTTTATCCAGATCGGCGCGACCGCGCACTTCGCCATTGCATCGATATAATTGCGCGGCAAATTACACGCGAAGGCTTCAATAATGACATCAGCGGGTACCACATCGAGTACCGGTTCGCGCCACTGGCGAACCACTACGCCTGATGCGACTTGCTCATCGCAATCGATTTGTATCGAGGGATTCATGCGTTGTAACACGCTTAAATCATCAATCCACAACAGTACGCTCAGCTCAAACTCAGCCGCGAGCTGACGAGCTAGCCGCCAACAAACACCAGCGTCGCCGTAGTTATCGATTACCGTGCAGAAAATATCCCAACGCTTACGCATCTCTCGAACACATCTATTAAATGAGGATCAAGTGTACCGACGTTAACGCCGCAACGGATCGTTTTTTGCAAGTCAATTCGCGTCTTCAGCGCTGATAAATTGCTAGTAAAAAAGTGCTGGGATATATTCGAACCGCTAGCGTAACTCCGCTGGCAAACTCTTCCATCGATAGGAATGTCGCCATGAAAACTCAACTAATGCGCCGCACCAGTTGGACATTGTTATTAACGCTGCTGACGATATGGGTACCCATCGCGCCAGTACATGCTGCAATGATCGGTACTGAGCAAATCGTTTCCACCGGCGAAGTTATACAAAATCGTGATCGTATCCGCAGCTTCTTACAACGCGAAGATGTTCGCGACATGCTGCAGAAACAAGGCGTGGATTCTAACGTGGCATTATCGCGCGTCGATGCAATGACCGACCAAGAAGTGCAAACTGTTGCTGATCAGCTCGATAAGCTGCCGGCCGGTGGCAGCGTTCTCGGCGTTTTGTTTGCCGTATTCGTTATTTTGCTGGTAACGGATATTCTCGGCTTGACCAAGGTATTTCCGTTTACGCGCTCCGTCCGTTAAATGATAGAACGCATCAACTCTGCAATAACCAGTGCCCGCTATTTAGCGGGCATTTTGTTTTGTGCCGGCCTGCTGATGTTACAAGGCTGCGCGACGCCGCAAGCAACCCGCCTTCGCGCGCAACCACCGGCGCTGCCCCCGCATGTTGAACTAGCGTCGGTGCCCTATTTCGAGCAAGACGAATATCAGTGCGGACCCGCATCGCTGGCGATGGTATTCGGCGCAATTGGCAAGCCCATCGAACCAGCGCAGTTGCGGCCGCAGGTTTATTTGCCCGGTAAAAACGGCAGTCTGCAGATTGAAATGCTCGCCGCCACACGTCGCAATGGCTTTCTCGCCTATCCATTGGCGCCCCGCCTAACAGATTTGCTTAGCGAGCTCGCGGCGGGACGGCCGGCGATCGTGTTTCAAAATCTTTCGTTTGCCTGGTATCCGGTATGGCACTTTGCGGTGGTAATTGGTTATGACCTGCCGCGTGGCGAAATTATTTTGCGATCCGGTCCCGAGCAACGCCAGGTGTTATCGCTTTCGACATTTGAGCGCACATGGAAACGCGGTGGCTATTGGGCGATGCTGGTACTGCCGCCGGATCAAATTCCGCAAACAGCAACGTATGCGCAATATTTCGAGTCCGCACTCGCGCTTGAGCAGACGGGACAATCGATTAACGCACGAATGTCGTATACGGCAGCCACACAACGATGGCCCGATGAGCTTGGTGCGCAAATGGTGGTTGGCAATACGGCGTATGCGGCGCGCGATTTTGTTGCGGCAGAAAACGCGTTTCGTGCAGCAACGTTGAAACATCCTGACGCGGCAATCGCCTTTAATAATCTTGCCGATACACTCGCACAACAAAAAAAATATCGCGAGGCCTTGGCAGCAGCGCAGCGCGCGGTAGCACTTGGCGGCGAACAACAAGCGGTGTTTAAACAAACACTGCGTGAAATTGAACAACACCTGCAAAATGCAACTTCAGCTCGATAGATAACGCTTCTATTTTTACATCGACTATACCG
>CBFHCK010000218.1:0-4866 GCA_965653955.1 uncultured Spongiibacteraceae bacterium | reverse complement strand
ACTGAGGAGTTAAGCGCCGCGATTCAACGTTTTCGCGACCGCAAAAAAAGCGTGGTCGCGGTTGGCGATAGTTTTACTCAGGATCAGTATCTGTTGGCTGCTCAAGCCGATAAGGTTTTCATGAATCCATTGGGTCAGGTTGCGCTGGAATGCTTCGGCATTTACACAAATTATTTCAAGGAGGCGCTCGATAAGTTACACGTGAATGTTCATGTATTCCGAGTAGGCACCTACAAATCGGCAGTTGAGCCGTTCACGCGTAACGACATGTCGAACGAGGTGAAAACAAATCACCGTATTTGGCTCGATTCGTTATGGCAGCAGTACAAAAATACCGTTGCAGCGCGACGTCCGCTTACGTCGGAGAAAATTGATGAATACGTCGAAAATATCGATTCGATTTTTGCCGCAGTACAGGGCGACAGTGCTAAGGCTGCACTCGATTGGCGTTTCATTGATGAGCTGAAGACGCGGGAGCAAATGAACGATTGGCTTGTCGAGCAAGTCGGCGCGGATGAGGATGGTTATTTTCGTGGCATCGATTTTCGCGATTATGTGACCGTGGCGCGACATCACAAAGCGGGAAGCGCCAGCGATAAAGTCGGAGTGCTCGTCGCCAGCGGCATGATTCTCGATGGTGAACAACAGGCTGGGCAGATTGGCGGCGACACGTTGGCGAATTTAATTCGGCAGGCGCGTGATGACGACCATATCAAAGCAGTTGTACTGCGTATCGATAGTGGCGGCGGTAGCGCATTTGCTTCTGAAATCATTCGACAGGAATTGTTATCGCTCCAACGCGCAGGCAAGCCGCTAGTGGTATCGATGAGTAGCGTGGCGGCCTCGGGCGGTTATTGGATCGCGGCGCCAGCCGATGAAATATGGGCAACCTCCGGAACGATTACCGGCTCTATTGGAATATTTGGCGCATTCCCTACGCTGGAGAACTCCCTCGATAAATTAGGTGTGCATACCGATGGTGTTGGTACCACAAATATGGCCGGCGCCATGCGCATCGATCGTCCGTTACACCCCGCCGTCGCCCGCACAATTCAAAGCAATATCGATAACGGCTATCAACGCTTTTTGAAAGTGGTCGCGGATGGTCGCGAGATCGAAGTTGCGGCGGTCGACAAAATCGGACAGGGCCAAATATGGTCCGGCAGCGATGCATTGCAAAATGGTTTGGTCGATAAAATCGGCGATTTGAACGCGGCGATTAAATCAGCCGCCGCGCGGGCGCAGCTGAAACATTACGATGCTGAGTGGATCGAACCCCCGCGCAGCGTTCCGGAAATGTTTCTGCAGCAGCTGAGCGGTGCGATGATTTATTTCAAGCCAAAGACAAGCGTTGATTTCTTCACCGCAGCTGCCGCCGCATGGTCGCCGATAAAGCCATTGATCGCAGAAGTTCAAAATTTTGCGCGCTTGAACGATCCGAAAGCGATGTATGTATATTGCGAAATCTGTGCGCGATTTTAACTAATCGCTGGCGGCATCCGGAAACTGGCTTCGCCACCCTTCGAAGCCGCCATCGAGACTGTACACTTCACTAAATCCTTGTTCCGCAAAAAACTGCGCCGTGTTTTGACTGCTGATACCGTGATAACAGCAGACGACCAGCGGCGCGGATTTATCTGCCGCATCTAGAAAATTCGAAACGTTCTCGTTATCGATTCGTTGCGCACGTTCAATGTGTCCCTGCGCGAAGCTGGCCGCGTCGCGAATATCGATCAATTGCGTATTGGGGTTCTCAAAAAGCAATTTTGCCTGTTGCGCGGCAAGTCGTTGAAAAGTCGTCATAGCGGACTCCAGTGAGGTTGGCGGCGTGGATGTTATCAGGGCAAAGCCTCATGTGCTCTTGCTATACTCCGGCAAAACCCGTCGTTCAAATAAAAATAAGTTCAGGCAGGGACACCATGCGTTTCGATGATCTTAAATTACTGCCGGGTACCCGGATGAAGGTTGTGATCGCCGGCGGCCCGACGCAAAGTGCATTGGCTTGCAAATTTATCGGCAGCTATCCGCCGCGGTCCCTGTTGGTGAGCCTGCCAGCAACGGAAGGCGATAATAACGCCATTCGCGTCGGCGCCAGGGTTGCCATATCGCTTGCCAGCCCAACAGGCATTGTCACTTTTTCCAGTCAAATCCAATCGCTGCATCACGAGCCATTTGCGTATCTGCATTTGAGTTATCCGGATGCGCTGCAGGTGCGTAATGTTCGCTCGGCAGTGCGCGTGAGTGTCGAAGTGCAGGCGCAAGTCACGAACCTTCTCGCGGAAGATCATCTTGAAATGCAGCAGGCGCGCATTCTCGATATGAGCGTCAACGGCATGAAATTGGCTTCTGCCGCGCCGCTGGGAGCGGTGGGCGATGAGTTGGCAGTGCATGTGCAATTGACGCTCGATGATATTGCGCGCGAGATTATGCTCACCGGGGTCATCCGCACATGCGTCGCATCCGATAGCGCTAGTGAATACCCCCATGCTTGTGGGCTCGAATTTACGATGCTCGATGAAGACAAGCGCGTGCTGTTGTATGCGTTTGTGTTCAACATGGTTCAGCGTTACGGTGCGCAGATTTAAGCTAACAGTACCTTTTAAAATTCGCGGGATTAGCGTTCTCAGTATGTTCTGATGTGGACTAGAATGTCCGCGTCCGTTTTCTAACCATAAGCGATTGCCTCAATATGGAATTTGCCGATCTCCGATTACCTGTTGCAACGCGAATGCAGCTCAATTTTATCGGGCTGGATTACAAACGTTATCCGAGCGATGCATCGCTGCTCGGCTATCGTCCGGGCGAATCGGTATTGGTGTACCTGCCGAAAAAGCCGCCGCAGGTTTTGTTGCGCGAAGGCGGTAAGGTCGAAGGCAAATTCGCGCTGCAAATGGGTATCGTCAGTTTTTCGGCGTTGATCCGATCAATTTGCGAAGAGCCGTATTCGTATCTGCATTTCACCTGGCCCCACGATGTTCATCTTGAGCCATTGCGTAGGTATCCGCGATTTACCATCGATACGCAGCTTTCGCTGATGGCGCTGTCGGCTCAAGGAATCACCACCGCACGCCTGCGGGGGCGTTTCTGCGATATCAGCCTACAGGGCGCTCGTATCAATTTGGAAAAGGAATTGAACTCGACGGTGAGTACCGTTCAACTTTCCGCCAAGGTAATGGTGGCGGGTATGGAGCATGCCCTCGAATTACGGGGCGAAGTGAAACGCTCATTTGGCCGCGATGAGAAAAATGCCGACTACCCCATGGGCTATGGCATTTCGTTTGCCGAGCTACCGCCCACGCAACGATTATTGCTGTTGGCGCTGTGCCAGGAATTACAAGGCGGCGCGCCTTACGGCGAATGATGCTTGCAAAATAAATGGCGTGCTCAGAAGTAACAGTTAAAAGCTAAAGAATCGGCCCTAGTAAATAACAACAGCGCACGGCCAGTCGAAACAGAAACCCTCGCGTTTTTAGCTCATCTTCAGGTAACAAACGGCTGTGTTCGAAGTCGGTTAACAGCATGGTTTCAATTTTTGCAGCAAACGCGCGATTGCGTGAAACGACACCCACTTCAAAGTTAAGACGCAGTGAACGATTATCCAGATTGGCCGTGCCGATCAATGCGCAATCATCATCGATCAGCCAAACCTTTTGATGCAGGAAGCCGGCTTGGTAGCGATACACACGCACACCGGCCTGCTGCACTTCATTGAGACTCGCGAATGACGAGAGCCATACCATTCGCTTATCGGGTTTTTCCGGCAGCATGATGCGCACATCCACCCCACGCAATGCCGCCAATTGCAGCGCCATCAGAATCGCCGAGTCCGGCACGAAGTAGGGGCTGACGATCCAGAGCCGTTTTTGCGCGCTATGAATTAATTGCTGAAACAATAGCGAGCAGGTTTCGAGCTGATCGGCAGGCCCGCTCGGTACTACTAATGCCGCGACTTCCCCGGCTGTTTCATCGGGGCGGGCCCAGATTAATTGCGGCACTTGTTCGCAGGCCCAATACCAATCTTCCAAAAAGGTTAACTGCAGCGCGAGTACCGCGTTGCCGCGTATTGCTAAACTGGTGTCGCGCCATGGCGTCAAAATCGGATGCTTGTCGAGATATTCATCGCCCACGTTGTTGCCGCCAATCATGCCGATAGCGCCATCGGCAATGACAATTTTGCGGTGATTGCGAAAGTTAAGCTGAAATCGGTTGCGTCGTCCTTTTCTGCTGTTGAACGCGCGCATATCGACTCCGCTCGCGCGCATGCGGTTAACGTAGAGGCGGCTCAGTTGAAAGCTGCCGACCTCGTCGTAAAGAAAATAAACCGCTACGCCTTGCTGCGCTTTCGCTGAGAGTTGCCGCAGTAATTGTTCGCCGATGATGTCATCGCGCACGATGTAATATTCGAGCAGTATGTAATGACGAGCCTCCTCGATTAGCTTGAATAATGCAGCGAAAGTCTGTTCGCCATTAATCAATAGCTCAAGATGGTTGCCCTTCATAAAGGGCATTTGTGCGATGCGTTCGAGCGCATCGCTCGGCTCAAAAAATTCTATTTCAAGCGCCGTGGTGCGCGGAAATTGCAAACCGGTTTTATTCAGCCGCCGGGCTTTTGCATAACCACGAAATTTTCGGCGACCGAAAATCCAATATGCCGGCAACATCAACGTGGGCATTAACATCAACGACAATGACCATGCGATCGCACCTTGGGACGTTCGCGTTTTCATGATTGCTTCCATCGCGGCAACGATCGCAAGCAATTGCACGACAACCGTATAAATCGCAACGGCGGTCAGGTCGAATTCGCCGATCCAGTAAATCAAATTTTCAGTCATATCGATCGACTATACATTGGTCGAGGTTGCT
>CBFHCK010000217.1:0-4887 GCA_965653955.1 uncultured Spongiibacteraceae bacterium | reverse complement strand
GCCAATCTTCCTCCGTCGCCACCTTCGAGTTCGGCACCAGTTCGCGCGTGCGCTCGCAGCCGCGCAGCTCGACGCCTTTTTCGATCAGCGCCGCCGCGAGTTTCGGCAGGATTTGCGCGGCGATATCTTTCGCCACCAACAACGTTTCCATCGTATTGCAGGTGCCGTAGCGCTGGGTTTTTGCGTTCAGCGCAACGCGAAACGCTTTATCGAGATCGGCGCGATCGTCGATGTAAACGTGGCAGATGCCGTCGAGATGCTTGATCACCGGCACCCGCGCTTCGCGGGAAATGCGCTCGATCAGACCTTTGCCGCCGCGCGGCACGATCACATCGACAAATTCGGGCATCGTGATCAATTCGCCGACTGCGGCGCGATCGGTGGTTTCGATGACTTGCACCGCGGTTTCCGGCAAACCGGCGGCAGCCAGACCTTCGCGCAGGCATTTGGCGATGGCCTGATTCGAATGAATCGCTTCGGAGCCGCCGCGCAGAATCGTCGCATTGCCGGATTTGAGACAGAGGCTCGCCGCTTCGACGGTGACGTTCGGGCGCGATTCGTAAATGATGCCGACGACGCCGAGCGGCACACGCATGCGCCCGACCTGAATCCCGCTCGGGCGATAGACCAGATCGGTGATCGCGCCGACCGGATCGGCCAGCGCGGCGACTTGATGCAAACCTTCGATCATCGCGTCGATGCTGCTCGGTTTCAGTTCGAGCCGATCGAGCATGGCGGCATCGAGGCCGTTGGCGGCGCCGCGTTGCATATCTTCGCGATTGGCTGCGAGCAATGCCTCGCGCTGTGCGGCGATCGCATCGGCGGTAGCAAGCAATGCGCGGTTTTTAACGGCAGTCTCGACGCGCGCCATCGTGCGCGACGCCTGACGCGCGGCGCGACCGAGCGTCTGCATGTAGGCGGTAATGTCCATCGAACTCGTGTTCATCGAGCTTTTACCCATCGAATCAGGCTCGCGAAATCTGCAAAAGACGAAATCTGCAAAAGAATAGGGGCGGCGATTATACCGCAGACCCGCCAGCCGCTTGTCGGCTGTTTCGATTTGAGTACCGCCGGTGCTCCAGGTGCCAAGCGCACGACTGCATGGATGCAGTCGTTAGAGCGACGCAGGAAGCCAAAGCCGAGTAGTTTTTCTAGCGCTGGCGGATCAGGCCTTCCTGGCTCACCGACGCCACCAGCGTGCCGTCGCGCGTGTAGATGCGGCCGAGACTGAAGCCGCGCGCGTTCGACGCCGACGGACTTTCGGATTCGTACAATAGCCAGTCGTCGATGCGAAACGGCCGGTGAAACCACATGCCGTGATCGATCGTCGCGATCTGCAAACCATGCGTCAGCAGACTCGTTGCGTGCGGGCGCAGCGCGGTGACGAGAATGTTGTGATCGGAGGCGAACGCGAGCATTTGCTGATGCAACGCCAGATCGTCCGGCAACGGTCCCGCCGCCCTCAGCCACACGTAATTGCGCGGCTCGTGTACCTGCGGATTCTGCAGATCGACCGGATCGAGCGGGAAATGCTCAATCGGCCAATCGGTCGGCGGCAGAATGCGATCGGTGTCGCCCTCCACCAATACGGCGGCGAATAATTCGGAGTCGTTGCGCAAACCCTCCGGACCGGGGACCGATGGAATCGGCGCCTGATGATCGAAACCTTGCTCGCCTTTCTGGTACGACAACTGGCAGCTGAAAATTGCCGCGCCGTGCTGACGTGCAACGACACGCCGGGTGATGAAGCTTTTACCTTCGCGGATAAGCTCGACGTCGTAAATCACCGCGCGTGCAGGATCGCCGGGGCGCATGAAATACGCATGCATCGAATGCAGGATGAATTCGGCTTTAACCGTTTGTTGTGCGGCGCTCATCGCCTGCGACATCACCTGGCCGCCGTACAAACGAATGCGCGAACCCCAGTTGCCGTAGCCGCGAAACAGGTTGTCATCGAGCTGTTCGAGACGATTCGCCGCGATAACTTCGTCGAGAATTTTGCTCAAGGCGCACCTCAAAGAATACGGTATCGCCGCATGCTAACCGGCGATAAGGAGACTGTCATGCGCGGCAACGTTTCGCGCGAGCAAACCGTTTCAGAGGCGACGACGCTTTTTCGCATCTTCACGTTCGATGATTTCGCGGGTGCGCAGATACGTGAGCTGCAAAATGCGCGCGTCGGTACTGGCGCGATGCCGGCCGAGCGCGAGCTCAGTGGTTATGCTCTGCTTTACTTCGCGCCAGAGTTCGGCCTGTCGATCGCACAGCAAGGCGCGCACCGTTTGCAGCTTGAAGCGCGGCACCATGCCGGCGCGATCGAACAACAGTGCCAGCCAGGTTTGATCGTTGCCCCACGCGTCGGAATATACCGTCATACCGCGCAGGAATTCGTTGAGCGCAACGGCCACTTCGCCGACATCCAGACCGCGCACAAACAAGTGCTCGCGCGAAATGCCATGCAGGCGCTCGGCCTTGGCATCCCACGCTTCCCAATCCAGCTGCGGCTTAATCAACAAACAGTGCGTGCTGGCATCCGGCAATGCAAAACCGACTTCGATCGGATAACTGCCGCCGCCCAGACCGGACGCTTCGATATCGAGTATCGCCGGTGTCATCGTTGCATCCTCGGTTTTGCGCGTTGCGATGGGCAATTATCGGCGTCGATTATTAAATTCATAACGCAACTCGCACGCTCTCACAGCGCAACTTGTTTTTATCAGCGGTGCAAATCGCCTGGGCTATTCTCCGGCGCTATTCGCCGCCCCACGGGACACCCTATTCCCCGCGCCTATTCCCCGGCAATGGCATCCAGGATTAGCAACAAGCGGTCCAGCAAACGCAAAGGGTCGAGCTCGGCAAGCAATTTGAATTTCTCGGCTTCGGGCAACGGCAACAATTGCGCAATCTGATTCGCCAAGCGCGTCGCATCCTGCGTCTCCGGCTTCACATTGAGGCGCGCCACCAATGGATGCGCGATCAACTGGTGCAATAGAACGATCAACCCCTGCGCGCGTTCAGGTAACGGCACTACAGTTTCCGACTCGAGCAATTCAATGTCGGCGACGATCAGAAAATTGGACTGCTGTTCGGTTGAGAGCAGTCGAAATTTGCGCGTGCCTTCGATCGTAATCGCCAATTGTCCCGCGCCGGTGGCATCCCAATCGACGATGCGTGCGAGACAACCGAGTTGCGCCAGCTTTGGCATTGCATCGTCGCCGGTGACGATTTCACTGCCTTCGCGAATCCACACGACACCGAATTCGGTTTCGTGTTTCAAACTGTCGCGCACCAGATCGAGATAACGCGGCTCGAAAATCCGCAGCGGCATGCGCCCATAGGGGAACAACACAGCGCCTAACGGAAATAACGAAACCCGCTGCATGATCAGCCGGCTTTCCGTGCATCGGGGCACGTATCGAGTTCAAGTTGCTGGATCAATTGCAGCGCCTGCTCGCGCGAATCGCCGCAAAACAATGGCTCGGCCTGAAAATCCGAACACACCTGCGGGCGCTCGGCGCGGCCAAAAATCTTGCAACGAAAATCGTCGGCGAGTTGCACGCACCGCACTCCGGCCGGCTTGCCGTTCGGCATACCCGGAATCGGCGAGCTGATGCTGAGCGCACTGCAGCACGCGCCGCAACCGGCCCGACACGGCATGAAGTGATTTTGCATGTTCGGCGCGGCGCTCATGGTCAGCCGATCAATCGGAAATTGATGCCGTAACGGTACGCCACGCCTTCGTTGACTTTCACCGCGCCAATCACGCCGGCAACGATCGAATAAATCGCGAGAATCGCCAGCATCAGCAGGCCAAGCCCCATCGCGAGAATCAAAATTGAACCGACGATGGCGAGCAAAAACATCGTGATTTGAAAATTGATGACTTCTTTGCCCTGCGCACGCACGAACGGCAATTGATCGCCTTTAATCAGCCAGATGACCAGCGGCGCGAGCACCAGAATCGGTAAAAAAATCTGTGCGACAACACTGAGGTGACACAGCATCGCCCAAGTGCGCTCTTCTTTACTTGGCGTTATAGCCGGTAAAAATTCCGCTTCGTTCGTTTCCACTTATTGCTCCTCCCCCGTTTGAGTTTCGCCCCAGCGTTTCATCAACGCGTGTTCGACGCCAAGCTGATCGAGAACGCGCGCAACCATAAAATCGATCAGCTCGGCGATCGATTGCGGCCGTTGATAAAACCCGGGGCTCGCCGGCATTACGATCGCGCCCATGCGCGTCAACGTCAGCATGTTTTCCAGATGAATTTGCGAATACGGCGTTTCGCGCGGTACCAGAATCAGTTGCCGACGCTCTTTGAGTGCTACATCGGCGGCGCGTTCGATCAGATTGTTGCTGGCACCGTGCGCAATCGCCGATAGCGTGCCGGTGCTGCACGGACAGATCACCATGCTCGCCGGCGCACTCGATCCCGATGCGACTGGCGCCATCCAGTCTTCGCGCGAAAATATTTTCAGTTGGCCGGGCTGCGCGTTAAAGCGCTCGCTGAAAAAATTCGGCCAGCGTTCGAATTCCGGTAACTGCAGTTCGGTTTCGGTATCGATGACCACGCGCGCGGCATTTGAGATCAATAGATAAACGCGACAATTTGCGGCGAGCAAACACTCAAGCAAACGCAAACCGTATTGCGCACCGGATGCGCCGGTGATGGCGAGCGTGATGGTGCGAGTGAATTCCGATTGCAGATTCATAACACCTCGGGGCAAAGCCGATCTGCCGCGTTGCTTGCAGCGACCGTATGCGGCATGGATGCCGCATCCGAGCCAACAAAGACGCCCATTCCTTTAAAGAAAGTACGGCGTGTAGCAGCAAGCAACGCGGCGGAGCGGCGAATTCGTGGCACAAACTTCACTGCTGCTGAAACCGCTG
>CBFHCK010000216.1:0-4930 GCA_965653955.1 uncultured Spongiibacteraceae bacterium | reverse complement strand
AGCGTGTTCACCACCAGCTCCAGTACTTCGCGGACACCTCCGATTTCGGTGGGGGTGCGCAGCTTGCGAGCCGCCTCGGTGAGAACGCGATTTGGCTCTGACGACGAGGACTGGTTAGTCGTAGATTTTGCGGAAGCTGAGGAGGCCGCTGTCTGCGCCGGTTCATCCTCGCGCCATACCCGCGCCTGCCGCCAATGACCCAGCAGCCGCGCGCCGGGTGTCAGCAGGCCGGTATCCGCGTATTCGCGGCTGAGCGCCGCAGAGTTGCGATGGCTCGAACTCAATAGCACGGCGAGCGGTCGACGGCATGCGCTCGCAGCGGTTTTGAACAACCGCAGGGCGCGTTCCGAGTACCAATCCCAATCTGCTTCTTCGGCGATTGCGTTCGCCACCGCTACGATCAACGCGGGGTGATGACACAGCTCTGCCAGTGGGCGGCCGTTGATCAGCGGCGGTTCGTCGAGGCGCGCGGCGCGTTCGAGCCCGATCCACTGCCGCAGCGAGCCGGCCTCTTTGGCACGCCAGCTGGCGCTCGCCATACCGGGCAGCAGCCAGCGTTGCGCGAGTTCGGCGCCGAGCGCCCGGTAATCGCAGCCCAATAATTTGACGACGCTGGCGGTGCTGACCGCACCGTATTCGGCGCGCAGTTGCTCGATTTGTTGTAACGCCGGACCCGCTTCGAGGTAGAGCGGCCATAGCGGCGCCGCCGCCAATAGCGTCGACCAGAACACTTCTTCGGCGGGCCACAGACCCGTGCCTTCGGCCCACAGCCGCGCCTGCGATGCGGCGTGGCGGCTGCGCATTAAAGCGCCGCGATAGCCGTCGATGAATGGATGATTCGGATCGAGCACCGGCGCCTGTTCGGCCAGCGTTTGCATACGACCGGCACCGAGCAGGCTGATCGCGTGTTCGAGCGTATGCGCTTCGCGATCGTAGCGAGCGAGCGCCCGGTTCGCTTCGCGAAACAGCAGCAGCACCAGCGCGGGATCGCGCAATAACAGCAACGACAGCGCCGATGCACTCGCGCCTTTTTGCAGCTGTTCGAGAAATTCCGCGCGCACCGCCGGGTCGATCGGCAGCTGCATCGGTTCGAGATGCGTTAGCCAATCGGCCAGCGGGCGGGGCTGAAATTCAGGTGCGGCCATGGCGCGAAGGAATTTCCACGAAAATTTTTATCGCTTGAATATAGACGCGATTCACTCGCCTTGATTGACGATCGTCAAAAAGCTGCGCATGCGCTCGGGGTCGATCCGGCCTTGCGCGAGCGCTTCGCGCAGCGCACAACCTGGCTCGCGATCATGCCGGCAATCGCGAAATTTGCAGCGGCCGAGCCATTCCTGGAATTCGACGAAGCCTTGTTCGATCTGCGCGCGGTCGAGATGGTCGAGCCCGAATTCGCGAATACCGGGCGAGTCGATCAGGTCGCCGCCACCCGGCAGATGGAATAGTTTTGCGGTCGTCGTGGTATGGCGGCCTTTGTTTTCGACCGCCGATAAATCGCCGATGCGAATGTCGACGCCGGGAATCAACGCGCGAATCAGCGACGATTTGCCGACACCCGATTGCCCGACGAACACGCTGGTGCGATCGCGCAATTGATCGCGCAGCGGATCGAGACCGTGCGCGTCGACGGTCGATGCGCGCAGCACGGTGTAGCCGATGCGCCGATAGCGTTCGAGCAGAGGGTCGATATCGGCATGGCGAATCGGCTCGAGTAAATCGCTTTTGTTCAGCAGCAATAGCGGCGTAATACCCGTGGCATCGGCGGCGACCAGATAGCGATCGATTAAATTCGCGAACGGCTGCGGCTCGGGCGCGATCACGACGACGATGCGATCGACATTCGCGGCGACCGGCTTCGGTTGCAGCAAATGCACATCGGGACGCGACAACAGCGAACGGCGCGGCAAGTTCGCGACGATAACGCCAATGCCGTTGCTGCCTTCGCGCCAGACGACGCGATCACCGGTGACGAGTGCTTCGATATTGGTGCGCAGATGACAGCGCTGGATTTCGCCAGTGCGCTCGCCGCTGAGAATTTCCACATCCACCTGACGGCCGAAGTGCGCAATGATCAGGCCGGGCTGCTCTGGGCCGAGTTCATCGTCCGCTGGCGTCGCGTTATTTTCATCGACGCGAGCCGCGCGCGCGCGTTGCGAAGTGCGAATGCGCGTTGCCTGTTGATGGGTCAGTTTGCGTTTGGCCATTCGTGACTTGTTTCTAGTTGGTGGCTCGGAACTTTGGTGCACTACTGAAGCTGGTTCGGCGCCTATGGCACCCACGCGCGTGCCACGAATTTCAAAAACTAATGGCGCGGCATTATCACTGATCGCGTTTGCTACAATCCAACCCCGTTCGCGACAGCTCGCCGCGCTTCGATAATCCCGCCGCTGGAAAAACATCATGTCTAACGAAATGAATCTGATTTGGATCGATCTCGAAATGACCGGTCTGGATACCGATAACGATCACATCATCGAAATTGCCACCATCGTCACCGACAGCAATTTGAACACGATTGCCGAAGGTCCGGTGATGGCGATTCATCACAGCGACGCGATCATGAGCGCGATGGACGAATGGAATACGCGCCAGCACGGCCAATCGGGTTTAACGCAGCGCGTGCGCGATAGCCAGTTCGATCTGCGCGCGGCGGAAATCGCGACACTCGAATTTCTGCGCAAACACGTGCCGGCCGGCAAATCGCCGATGTGCGGCAACAGCATTTGTCAGGACCGCCGTTTTCTCGCACGCGAAATGCCGGAACTCGAACGTTTCTTCCATTACCGCAATCTCGATGTCAGCACGCTGAAGGAATTGATGAAACGCTGGCGCCCCGATCTGGCCGACGGTTTCAAAAAAGGCGCGGCGCATCTGGCGCTCGACGACATTCGCGAATCAATCGGCGAATTGCGCTATTACCGCGACCATTTTCTTATCGTGAAATAAAGCAGCCTTATCGTGAAATAAAACAGCTCATCCAGAAACAATCACTTCACTGCGTTGGCGCTGTTGCAGCAGCGCCCATTCAACATGCTCGCGCACCAGCGGCGATGGATCGTCGCGGCGCGAATGCAACGCCTCCAATACGTTCTCGCTAAACGGCGCATTGCCTAACGCCACCGCTATGTTGCGCAGCCAGCGCTGATAACCGATACGACGAATCGGCGAGCCGGCGGTGTTGTCGAGAAACTGTTGTTCGCTCCACGCGAATAATTCGACCAGCGAAATATCGGCGAGTGAATGGCGCGGTGCGAAATCGTCCTCGTGCGTCGGTTGCGAAAATTTATTCCATGGACAGACGAGCTGACAGTCATCGCAACCGTAAATGCGATTGCCGATCGGTGCGCGCAATTCCTCGGGAATATTGCCGCTGAGTTCGATCGTTAGATAGGAAATGCAGCGGCGCGCATCGACCTGATTCGGCGCGACGATCGCCGCGGTTGGGCAGATATCGATACACGCGCGACAACTGCCGCAATGCTCGGTTTGTTGCGGTGCATCGAGCGGCAGCGGCAGATTCGTATAGATTTCGCCGAGAAAAAACCACGAGCCGGCTTTGCTGTTGATCAGCATCGTGTTCTTGCCGATCCAGCCGAGCCCGGCTTTTTGCGCGAGCCCGCGTTCAAGCACCGGCGCGCTATCGACCAGCGCGCGAAAGCTGTGCGGCGCGATTTCATCGTTGATGCGCTGCGCCAGTTGCGCGAGGCGTTTGCGCATCAGCTTGTGATAATCGCGGCCGAGCGCGTAACGCGAAATGTAGGCTTTATTCGGATCGTCGAGAATGCGCTGTGGATCGTCCCCATCGGGAAAATAATCCATACGCGCCGAAATCACGCGCACGGTGCCGGGCAATAATTGGTCCGACTCCCCACGCAGCGCGCCGTGCTGCGCCATGTAATTCATCTCGCCGTGAAATTCGCGCTCCAGCCAGTTGCGCAGATGCGTTGAATGCGCACCGAGATCGGTGTCGGTAATCGCAATCTGCTGAAAGCCGAGTTCGCGACCCCACTCGCGAATGGTGTCGACAAAGGCGCTGTAATTGGTGGCGGGAGGATTCATTGCGGCAATTCTGCCAGAATGCCGCAGCTTTTAATTTTCACAATTTGTTGCGAATCGTTTCGATGAGCCAATTACCGACGAATCAGTCGCTGCCAAAAAATCTTTACACCGCGGCACAGGTGCGCGCGCTTGATCGCTACGTCATCGACGAGCATCGCATTCCCGGTATTCAGTTGATGAAGCGCGCGGGCCGCGCCGCGTTCGACGTGTTATTACAGCGCTGGCCGCAGCCCGAGCACATTCATATCGTTTGCGGCACCGGCAATAACGGCGGCGACGGGTTTATCGTTGCCGCGCTGGCGGCGGAGCGCGGTATTCCGGTCAGCGTGTGGCAGGTCGGCGATGCGGAAAAAATCAGCGGCGATGCATTGCTGGCGCGCCGTTTTGCCGAGCGGGCAAGCGTTGCGATCGAGCCATTCGCCAATGCTGCGTTCGGCAGCGGCGTCATCGTCGATGCATTGCTCGGCACCGGTCTCGGCGGCGACGTGCGCGAAGCGTTCGCCGCTGCAATCGCTGCGATTAATACGAGTGGGTTGCCGGTGCTGGCGATCGATATTCCGTCGGGTTTGTGCAGCGATAGTGGACGCATGCTCGGGGCAGCCGTCCGCGCGCAAAGCACGGTCACGTTTATCGGGTTGAAGCGCGGTTTATTTACCGGCGATGCGGCGGACGTTTGTGGTGAAATTTATTTCCGCGATCTCGATGTTCCTGGCGAGATTTATCAGAGCATCGCGCCTTCGTGCGAACGGCTGACGTTGGAAGCACTGAAATACCTGCTGCCGCCGCGTCCGCGCACGGCGCACTAGGGTTTTTATGGACACGTATTAGTCGTCGGCGGCGATCACGGCATGGCCGGCGCGGCGTTGAT
>CBFHCK010000215.1:0-4947 GCA_965653955.1 uncultured Spongiibacteraceae bacterium | reverse complement strand
TATCAGTGGCGATGACACGATCTTCGATTCGAAGCATTGATCAGTACCAGCTTTGAATCGTTTCGTGTTCGCAGCACAGTTGTACGAAGCCTGCGTAATCGATGATCTTGATGCCGGGCTCGATACGATTTATCAAACCGCGTGCGTCAATATCGGATTGCAATGCAAAGATGGCTTTGGATTTCGCACATAACCGTTGCGCCGTTTCGCTATTCGCGAGCGCCGCATACACGCCGTCTTCGATCAATATAATCGCCGCATTAGGGCCGCAGACGCGTAGGCAAGCGTCGAAACAATCGTGCACATGCGGGGCTTTGTTGATCGTATGCAACATATTAAAAATTCAGCACGATATCGCTGCGTTCGAGCAGCTGAGTAATTGCATGAGTGTCGAGCAATTGCGCCGGCAGCGATAAATTGGTGCCAGACAATCGGTATTGGCGCATTGCATCGGCATCGACATAAAGCTCATTCACGTCATATAGAGGCAGTGCGGCGAATTGCTTTTCCAGCGATTTTTCCTGGATACCATCGCTTTGCTGATTGGTCGCGAGCACAGTGACGCCTGCACCCAGAAATAACAAGGCGACGGATTGATCGAAAGCTGCGCCGGCCATCGCAACATCGAGTGCTTCGCGAGCGAACGACTCGCCGTAGGGCGGACGGCGGCATACGATCAGAATACGTTTTTGTTTCATGATTTGAAGGTCAGGCTCCAAAGGTCACGATGCGATTGGCATTCGCGCACGCATCGATCCACTGGCCGAGTCCGGAGAGAGCAAATGCGGGGTGCAGATTCGCGGCGGATTTGTTGTATCGCTTGGCCTCGCCGGCATCGAGAACGCCGCGTTTCAGCGCGCTTGCAACGCAGACCACCAGATCGATTTTTTGCTGCTGGGCGAGTTCAGCCCATTGCTCCGCAATCGATCGCTGGCCCGCAGGAGGGATCAGCCACTGATTGCCGCAATGCACACCATCGTGAAAGAAAAATACGCGCAGAACTTCGTGGCCAGCATCGAGCGCCGCTCGCGTGAAATTCAGCGCAGATTGCGGAGCCTGAGTTGAAACCGGTGCGCCGAGCACCATTAACGCGAAGCTAGTCATGGTAAAACGCGAAGCCAGTCATGGAGCAAATAAAAGCGATCGTCATCAAACAAAAAAGCCCCGGAATAAGGCCGGGGCTTGGTGTGCTTCAAGTGATCAGCGATCGTCGCCGCTGAACGCACTGAGCAGATTGAGCAAGCTCATGAAAATATTGTAGATGGACACATATAACGTAACGGTGGCGCGAATGTAATTGCGCTCGCCACCATGAATAATCTCGCTGGTTTGATACAGAATTACCGCACTCGAAAACAGCATAAAACCAGCGCTTAATGCCAGGTTGAGTGCCGGCAGCTTCAAGAACACACCCGCCAGCATCGCAACGATTAATACAATTGAGCCGGCAAACAAAAATCCCGACATAAATGAAAAGTCTTTACGGGATACGAGCGCATAGCCTGACAGCGCGAAGAAAATAATCGCAGTTCCACCGAGCGCCTGCATGACTATCTGCGAGCCGACAGCGGAGCCCATGAACATGCCAATTATCGGCCCCGTCGTGTAACCGATAAAGCCGGTGAAGGCGAATACCGCGGCCAATCCCCACGCGCTGTTGGCGAGCATATGCGTCAGAAACAGCAAGCCGTAAGTGCCGCCGATCATGACCCAGATGTTAAGCGGCGCGCTATTGAGAGAGAGGAATGCGGTAAATGCGCTGAATCCCAACGTCATCGCCAACAATATGTAGGTGTTTTTGAGCACCTTGTTAACAGCAACCGCATTATCCGCGTAGGAATTTGGAAGCAATACGCGATCTTGCATAACCGTATCTCCAGTAAGTATTACATTTGACGAATGCCGCCATCATAACGATGGGCAGCGCAAAAGCAAAATAGCCGTTAACGCGCCGGCGCGGAGACAGCGGTGAGTTTTGACGCTACTTCTGTGGATGGGGGAAGAATCTCGTCGCGCAGCACCCCGGTCAAATATTTCGCGCCAAACATATTCAAATGATTGCTATCGAAATAAAGCAGCTTATTGTTGACGGCCACTTTGCAATGATCCGTTTCGCATAGCACGGCTTCAGGGTGCAGCCGGCTAACGTCGCGCTGCGCATCGAGTAACGCAATGGCGCGTTTGTTGAGAGTGGCGTAGTAATCGAACGGAATCGCAAGCTCATCGATAGACGCTCCGCGCATCGCCAACGATGAAGCCATCATCGGAATCGAATAGATCGCGCCGGGAATGGGATAAATAACGACGACTTTTTTATTCGCTGCCTTCAGTTCGGCCACCGAACGCTCAAATCCGGTCTCGAATTGCTCATGGTATTCATCGGTTTCGTAGACGCGGTAGTGGGCGATCATAAATACCGTATCGATTTCCTGATGCTGTTGAAGATACGCCAGCACCTTATCGTTGTGCGCAATACAACCCTGGCGGGTATATGTCGAGAATCCGAGCGCTGGCGGGCACTGCGAATACGTGAACATTTTGATTGAGCGGTGCGAATCTTCCAGCAGCGATCCTATTGCCGGAGTCAATTCCGCCCCATGGCTATCGGCCCATAGCGCGAAAGTGGGCGTGGCTGTTTTATCGCCATAAACGCAAAATTCCTCGGGTGCCATATTTTTTCCGTCATCGCCATGACACATTTTTCGATCCGGATTGTTATCGAAACCTGCCTGTGCGTATTGCTGAGCTGCGTCGGGCATACGAATTTTCAAGCCGTTGCTGTAAACAATAATTGCTCCAATCACTAAGGTAGCGGCACTCGTTGCGCCAAAGAACGCGAATAAATTATTGCGCTTGCCGAAAATCGTTTTGTTTCGAAATGGCGCCTCGATATAACGCCATGAGAGATGGGCTAGCGCGCACGCAATGGCTATTTGTGCGATTTGGCCGCCGGTGCCGAGACCGCTCGGAAATATGAATCGCGCTAGCACGAATACGGGCCAGTGCCACAGATACAGCGAATACGAAATCAAACCGAAATAACGCAGTACCGGATTCCCCATCAATACGTTGAAGCGATTTTCGCTCACGCTGCCGGCTTGGAGGAGTAGGGCGGCGCCGAGGCAGGGCAGCAACGCGGCGACGCCTGGAAATACGGTGTCTTCGGTGTAAACGAAGATGCTGAAAAGGATAAAGGCGAGCCCCACGATGCTAAGCGCTTCGGCATTGCCTCTTCGAAGCTTCCAGCGCGCGCCCCCTATGGCGATTAATGCACCGAGTGCGAGCTCCCATGCGCGAAAGGGGATCAAGTAAAACGCCGAGGCTGGCCATTTGTACGTGACGTATACGCAAACAACGAATGAAAAAATTGTTGCGCCCAGCAGGCATTGAAATACTTTGCCTTTAAAAAGACGGGTTGCGAATACCAGGAATAACGGGAAAAACAGATAAAACTGCTCTTCAACGCTCAGTGACCAAGTGTGTAAAAACGGATTCAGCGCGGAATCTGCATTGAAATATCCCGACTGTTTGAAAAACAGAATATTTGTGGAATACAGATTCATAAAGATCAACGCCCAACCCATTTTCTTGAATTGGCCGTCGGGAATAACTAGCGCGGCTACGATCAGCGTCGCGATCGCAACCGCCAGTGCAGCAGGATAGATGCGTCGAATTCGGCGCTCATAAAACTGCACCAAGGAAAACTGATCGCGGTGGATTTCGCGCAAGATGATCGATGTGATCAAAAAGCCGGAGATAACAAAAAATATGTCGACCCCGACGTAACCGCCCGATAGCACCGAGTAACCGGCATGAAAGAGAACGACAGGAATAACAGCGAAGGCACGTAAGCCATCGATATCAGTGCGGTAACGATCCATCGGAAATCCTTCGTTTCGTATTTATAGGGCAGGTGCTTTGAATTCACGGTGCAACAACCGATTTTTCAAGCACCATTCGTTCCGCATAACACGAAGCAGGTGGGCGGTGCTTCAATTTTGTGTGCCAGTTCGCGGGCGATAAATACGAGCGGGGTACGGACAAACGTTGCGGATAAAAGGCGTCGCTGGCACAATGCGCGCCTCGCTTGTTACGGAGGCGTGGCAGAGCGGTTGAATGCAGCAGTCTTGAAAACTGCCGAAGGGGCAACTCTTCCGTGAGTTCGAATCTCACCGCCTCCGCCATTTCTCTTAATTACTCGCCAATCTCTGCAATTTCCTCTCGACCTCTGCAATATTTACTGAAATAAATTCGACCCCTTTTATGGGTTGCGTATCTGTTGAACAAATGAATTGGCGAGCGATATCGATGGCCCACAGATTGAAGGGGCTGTATGAGAACGACGAGCAATAAAAAACCCGGCGATTGCCGGGTTTTTTATTGCTCGTTTCTACGCTTGGCGTTTTAGTTACGCTTCAGTCGCGGATCGTTGCTCGCGCGCGATGGCAAAATACGATCAGGATCGGGTTGCGCCGGTGTAGCGGTTAAAGACTCGATTTTTAAAGCCTCCGTTTTCAGCTCAACCGGTTTTACCGAACGCGGATTGAGGCGTGGATCATTGCTAGCGCGCCCATTGGTTGGGGCAGGCTCGACTTTCGGCTCCGACGCAACGACTTTGGTTTCCGGGATCGCGACAGATACCGGTGCAACTGACGCGATAGGCTCAACTGCGCTTGGGATTTCTTTCGGCTCAGGCTGCGGTGTCGTCACCACAGGCGCTGCTTCCTGAGTTTGAGGCGCCGAGTCGGGTTGAGCGGCAGCTGCAACCAAGTCCAATTGCACTTGTGCGGGTATCGTAGCCACGCCTTCGGAAATGGCGTTATCGGCGATGTTTTCAATCGAGCCAATCGGCTCGGCGATTTGCCCGTCGGCTTGATCGGCCGGTCTGCGCTCACCGCGTGGACGGCGCTGACGATCGCGGCGGGGGCGCTCATTACCTTCGGGACG
>CBFHCK010000214.1:0-4949 GCA_965653955.1 uncultured Spongiibacteraceae bacterium | reverse complement strand
CACCGCTTCTGTATTGCCCCGATGCTGGATTGGAGCGATAGGCATTGCCGATATTTTTGGCGTACGTTGAGCGATCGCGCGTTGTTATACACCGAAATGATTACCACCGGGGCATTGATGCGCGGTGATGCGTCACGTTTTTTACGCTTCGACGAACGTGAACACCCCATCGCGCTACAACTTGGCGGCAGCAATCCAGCGGATTTAGCAACGTGCGCAAAAATGGCGGAAACGCATGGTTACGACGAAGTAAATTTAAATTGCGGATGTCCATCCGATCGAGTGCGCAACGGTGCATTCGGCGCATGCCTAATGGCGAAACCTCTATTAGTCGCCGACTGCATTAAAGCCATGCAGGATGCGTGTTCAATTCCCGTCACCATCAAACATCGGATCGGCATCGACGATATCGATAGTTACGAAGCAATGGCTCAATTTATCGATGTGGTGGCAGCGACCGGTTGTAATGTTTTTATCGTGCATGCACGCAAAGCTTGGCTCAGTGGATTAAGCCCAAAAGAAAATCGCGAAATTCCACCACTACGATATCAAGATGTTTATCGAATCAAACAAGAATTTCCACATTTGACGGTTGTTATCAACGGCGGCATTAATGATCTGAGCGCATGCCACGAACATTTGCGTCACGTCGATGGCGTGATGCTAGGACGCAGCGCTTATCATCTCCCCTATCTATTGAGCGCTGTCGATCGCGAATTTTTTGATGCGAACGCACCCATTAAAACGCGCGCGGACTCGATGGCGGAATTACTCTCCTATATCGAACGCGAATTAAGTGCAGGCAATACACTACATTCGATAACGCGTCATATTTTGGGGTTATATCAGGGCCTTCCCGGTGCGCGGCAATTCCGCCGTATTTTGAGTGAAAAAGCGCCTCGACCAGGCGCCGATTGTTCAGTACTTTATGCTGCCCTGAGCGAAATCGAGCGTCACTCCGCCACGCTATCGACGAATACTTTTTCCGGTTAATATTTCTCGTCTCGCAATCGATGGAATACTCATGAACAAGCTTGAACAACTCAAACAATTCACCGCCGTCGTTGCCGATACTGGCGATATTGATGCGATCCGTCGCTTTCATCCGCTCGACGCCACCACCAATCCCTCGTTATTGCTGAAAGCTGCGACCTTGCCGGGCTACAGCAAATTGGTTGAAGAATCGCGCGCGTGGGCCAATCGCCAATCGGGCAGTAATGCACAGCAGTTGAGCGCCTGTGTCGACAAGCTCGCTGTTGCTATCGGCTGCGAAATTTTGCAGTCGATACCAGGCCGCATTTCAACCGAAGTCGATGCGCGATTATCGTTCGATACGCGTGCAACAATTGAAAAAGCTCGACGCTTAATTGATCTTTACGAACAGGCAGGTGTTGGCCGCGAGCGAGTACTTATAAAAACCGCATCCACATGGGAAGGTATCCGCGCTGCGGAAATTTTGGAAAAAGAATCCATCAATTGCAATTTAACACTGCTGTTCAGCTTTTCGCAGGCAGCGGCATGTGCTGATGCCGGTATTACTTTGATTTCGCCATTTGTCGGACGCATTCTCGACTGGTATTTGAAAGCAACAGGCAGGACACACTATGCGCCCGCTGAAGATCCTGGCGTTGTTTCCGTAACGCGTATCTTCAACTATTACAAACAGCATGGTTATCAAACGATTGTGATGGGCGCCAGCTTCCGCAACATCGGCGAGATCGAGCAGCTAGCCGGCTGCGATCGCCTGACGATCAGCCCGCAATTACTTGAAGAACTCGCTAACGATAACGGCCAATTGCAACGCAAGCTTGATCCCGCGAATACGGGAGCAACAATTCCGCTACAGCATGAAGATGAAGCGCGCTTTCGCTTTACGTTAAACGACGATGCCATGGCAACAGAAAAGCTAGCCGAGGGCATTCGTAAGTTTGCTGAAGATCAGATCACGCTTGAGCGTCAATTGAGCGGCCAATAATGCTGGAGAAGTTTAAAAATCTATTTGCCGGCAATGACCGTCACCGTACAAAAAATCCGCGCAAGCTCGAACTTGCCGCCGCGGCGCTTATGATCGAATTATGCAAAGCCGATTTTAATCGCGATCCGCGCGAACAACAGGCGATGATCGGTGCGATTCGAAATACATTCGAGCTTGACGATGCCGCGTTGGCAGAAATAATTGACGAAGCGGAATCAGCTAACGCCTCATCAACATCGTTGTATGAGTTCACGAGTATCGTCAACGAACGTTGCAATGAAGAAGAAAAATATTTATTGGTATGTGGTTTATGGCGAGTCGCATTTGCCGACGGCAATATCGATAAATACGAGAGTCATTTAATCAGCAAGATTGCTGAATTGATTTATCTTCCACACGCCCTCTACATTAAGGCGAAACTGGAAATTGCCGCACGTAAAGGCGCTTAGCGAGTAGATTCAAGCGCGCAAACCAGCTCTTGAAATTGGGCGCGGTTACTATCGCTCATCCCCATCAATACTCGGTGGGCCTCGAGTACGCGATCACGCACCCCGCTTTCGCTTTCGGACACAATCGGAAGCTCGCCCAGATCAGCCTCGGTGTGCGGCACGTCCTGACGAATATCGAAAACACGATCGAAACCCATCGACTGCAAAATTCGCGTGATATTGGGATTGGTAGAAAGCACAACGGGGGTTAGATGATGTTTGCGCTTGGCAGTCAGCGCGAGTTTGGCCAGCTGCCCCAACGTTGTACTGTCGATATTTTCCGCTCGACATAAATCGATAATCACACTGGCGAAATCGGGTGAAGTGAACATGCGCTCGAAATAATCGTCCAGCGCAGTACAGAACGTCAGACGCACATCGCCAATCAGTTTGATTACAAAGGCGCCGCCCTCGTGGGCGACAAGAATCTTGCCAGACTGCATTAGCTCAACCCTTGGAAACCAGTAATACCGCGATGTCGTCGGGCGCATCCTGCACACTCTGTAATTGAAGTGTGTCGACCACGCCATCCATCGATTCGTAACCGGCGGCGAGCTTGCTCAACAGCAGCTGCTCTTTCGCCAGGAGACCATCCGCGGCAATTGTTTCCAGAATACCGTCCGAAAACAGGGTAAGCGCGAAACGGGACGGTAATTCGATTCGCTCTTCGGCGTATTCGGCATCCTCGAATAAGCCCACAGGAGGATTGTCGCCTGTCAGATAACGGCAACCCTCCGCCGACCAGAGTATAGGCGCGGGCAGATGCCCGGCAACGCTATACAGCAGCGTATTAGTACGTATATCGAGCGCAGCCACACAGGCTGTGACGTGCTTTCCCACCTCGGTCGCAAGCAATTCGCGATTGGCTTGAGCCAGCATCGCGGCCGGCGACAAAATGGTTTGATCGAGCCAATGGCCGAAATCGCTGCGCTTGCGCGCAAACAGATTTTTCATCAGCACGGTCAAAAACGCCGATGAAGCGCCATGACCAGAAACATCGGCGATAAAAAACACGACGTGACGATCGCCCACCGTAAAGTAATCGACGAAATCTCCGCTGAGAAACAGCGACGGAAATATTCGGTGACTCAGATGGTAATCGCCGATCGAAAGCGGACGCGCTGGCAGCATTTTCATCTGCACATGGCGGCCGGCTTGCTGGTCTTGCTGCAGCACGCTCAGGCTCTGCCGCAGTTCGCGATTGGCTTCTTCCAGCTTTTGACGGTAACGGGTGTTCTCGCGCTGTAGACGATTCTGCTCAAGGCAGCGCGAAATCGAATGCTTGAGTACTTCGAGGTCGGTAATGGGCTTGATCAGATAATCGCTGGCGCCATACCGCAACGCTTCCACCACATCGGTCATAACGCCGGAACCGGAAACGACGATAACCGGCACATCCGATGGATCGCGGCTCAAAGCCTTGAGGACATGCAAGCCATCGACGGCTGGCATTTTTAGATCGAGGAGAACAACGTCGGGAGTGTTCTTACGAAATAACGCCAACCCTTCGCTGCCGTCTCGGGCCTGATCGACGATGTACCCGAGCTCTTGCAGATACATTACGATGCTATCGCGAACCGCAATGTCATCGTCGATCACCAGCAGGCGATGACGCTCACGATCCATGATTTTGACCTTTCAACAGCACCTGCAACATGGGTGGGTTGAGTACCTATTAATCGAGGCGGCAACGTTAAACCCTTGCTCCGGCAGTTGCAAGAGGTTGAGTCCTGGCGCATTAGTGGCTTCAGGATGTGATAACTGTCACTGGTAGAGGTCGAACACGACGGCTATTCTTAGCCGACAAAGCCCGATAACAATATCGCCGGAGGAGCCTGCAATGGTTTTGGAGCACCGCGCTTATAGTGAAAAGCGAAACTTCATTCGCATGAAAATCAACACCCCGATCCAGATCGAGGCCGGCGGCGATAAATTCCTTGCACGTTGTAAGGATCTTAGCGGCTCTGGCGTGCTGATTCAGTCTGATCGTGCATTGGCATTGGGTACGATGGTCGAAATATTCATTGATCAGGATGGGGACAAGCTGTTGCCGTTTAAAGCTACCGGCGAAGTGGTTCGCGTCGATCCGGTGAACCCGTCCGGTTACATCCTTGGCTTATCACTCAACGCCATCCACGAATGACAGATCGTCATTAAATAAAAAGGGCGCTTAGGCGCCCTTTTTATTTAATCCCCGTCGTTGCAATCGCTCTACTCCGACGGCTTTTGCTCGCTGGATGTCGAATCGCTGGCGGGCATATCGTCGTCGTACTCAAAATCATCGCTGCCGAATGTATCCGAAACCGCACCATCATTGATCAGGAACTGGCGTCGCTGCAGATAGGCATCGCGCAAAAAGATGTAGCGATCACCGCTGATCAGCTCCTCGGCGCGGAGCAACTGGGCGCGAGTATCGATCACCCGAACCGCGAGTAGCTGATTGCGCGTCGGGACATGATCTACTGCGTAGGGCAATGGATCGGAAT
>CBFHCK010000213.1:0-4959 GCA_965653955.1 uncultured Spongiibacteraceae bacterium | reverse complement strand
ACACGGCGGAACAGATAGTCGAAAAGCGAGATGGGGCAACCACTTCATCTCGCTTTTTTTCAAGCGCGCCGCCCACTTTGGCATACGGCGCAGCGTTCTCGCCGCACCATTCATAGCCTAGTCAGTCCGTCCAGGAGGTTCGTTTGATCGTCCCAGCCCTGCTCGCCCTAGAAGACGGTAGCCTGTTTCGCGGAGTCGCCATCGGCGCCGCAGGTCAGGCCACCGGCGAAGTGGTGTTCAATACCGCGATGACGGGGTATCAGGAAATCCTGACCGATCCCTCCTACGCGCAGCAAATGGTCACGTTGACCTATCCGCATATCGGCAATACCGGCACCAACAGCGAAGACGAGGAAGCGAAGAAGATCTGGGCCACCGGTCTGATCATTCGCGATCTGCCACTGTTGGCGAGCAATTTCCGCAATACGCAGAATCTTTCCGACTATTTGCGCGAACGCAATATCGTCGGCATCGCCGATATCGATACGCGCCGCCTGACACGTTTATTGCGCGATAAAGGCGCGCAGAACGGTTGCATCATGGCCGATGAAATCGACGACGCCAGCGCACTCGCCGCAGCGCGCGCCTTTCCGGGCCTGAAGGGTATGGACCTCGCCAAGGTCGTATCGACGCAAAAAACCTACGTCTGCCGCGAAGGCAGCTGGCAGCTCGGCAAAGGTTTTAAGACTTACGAAGACGGCGAATTGAAATACCACGTTGTCGCGTATGACTACGGTATCAAGATCAACATCCTGCGCATGCTGGTCGACCGCGGCTGCAAGGTGACGGTCGTGCCGGCGCAAACGCCGGCGGCAGACGTACTCGCAATGAAACCGGACGGCGTGTTTTTGTCGAATGGCCCGGGCGATCCCGAGCCGTGCGATTACGCGATCCGCGCGACGCAGGAAATCATGAAAACCGGCATGCCTCTATTCGGCATCTGTCTCGGTCATCAGCTGCTCGGCCTCGCCAGCGGCGCGAAAACGCTGAAGATGAAGTTTGGCCATCACGGCGCGAACCATCCGGTGCTCGACATCGATCGTGGTGTTGTGATGATTACCAGTCAGAACCATGGTTTTGCCGTCGACGAAGCGACGCTGCCATCGACATTGCGCGTGACGCACACGTCGCTGTTCGATAAATCGCTGCAGGGAATTCATCGCACCGACTATCCAGCGTTCAGTTTTCAGGGCCATCCGGAAGCGAGTCCCGGTCCGCACGATGCCGCGCCATTGTTCGATCACTTTATTGAGTTAATGCAGGCGCAGCGCTAAACCGCAGCGCTGTCTAGTTCCCTCTCCCACGCGGAGAGGGGGTCAAACCCAGCACGAAGTCAGCAAGAAGCCAGCAAAAAGAGAGACGCATGCCGAAACGTACCGACATCAACAGCATCCTGATCATCGGCGCCGGTCCCATTGTGATCGGCCAGGCCTGCGAATTCGATTATTCCGGCGCGCAAGCGTGCAAGGCGCTGAAAGAGGAAGGCTATCGCGTCATTCTGGTCAACTCGAATCCGGCCACGATCATGACCGATCCGGTGATGGCCGATGCCACCTACATCGAGCCGGTGAACTGGCAGACCGTTGCAAAAATCATCGAGAAAGAGCGCCCCGATGCATTGTTGCCGACCATGGGCGGCCAGACCGCGCTGAACTGCGCACTCGATCTGGCGAAGCACGGCGTGCTCGATAAATTCGGCGTCGAAATGATCGGCGCGAAAAAAGAAGCGATCGATAAAGCCGAAGATCGTCAGTTGTTCCGTCAGGCGATGCAGCGCATCGGCCTCGAATCGCCGCGTGCCGCGATTGCGCATAGCATGGAAGAAGCGCTGCAGGTGCTCGATCAGATCGGTTTTCCTTGCATCATCCGTCCGTCGTTCACGATGGGTGGCTCGGGCGGTGGCATCGCTTACAACCGCGAAGAGTTCATGGAAATCTGCGACCGCGGTCTCGATCTGTCGCCGACCAAGGAACTGCTGATCGACGAATCGCTGATCGGCTGGAAAGAATACGAGATGGAAGTTGTCCGCGATAAAAACGACAACTGCATCATCATCTGTTCGATCGAAAACTTCGACGCGATGGGCGTGCACACCGGCGATTCGATCACCGTCGCACCGGCGCAAACGCTGACCGATCGCGAATATCAGATCATGCGCAATGCATCGATCGCGGTGCTGCGTGAAATCGGCGTCGAAACCGGCGGCTCGAACGTGCAGTTCGGTATCAACCCCGAAGACGGCCGCATGGTCGTGATCGAAATGAATCCGCGCGTATCGCGCAGCTCCGCGCTCGCATCGAAAGCGACCGGTTTTCCTATTGCGAAAATCGCAGCGAAATTGGCGATCGGCTACACGCTCGATGAGCTGCGCAACGAAATCACTGGCGGCGCGACGCCGGCATCGTTCGAGCCGTCGATCGATTATGTCGTCACCAAAATTCCGCGCTTCACGTTCGAAAAATTCCCCGAAGCGAACTCGCGTCTGCACACGCAGATGAAATCGGTTGGCGAAGTAATGGCGATCGGTCGCACGTTCCAGGAATCGGTGCAAAAAGCATTGCGCGGGCTCGAAGTCGGTTCGTCCGGTTTCGAGCATAAGGTCGATGTCGACGCCGGCGATGCGCGCGACATTTTGATCAGCGAATTGAAAAATCCGGGACCGGAGCGAATCTGGTACGTCGCCGATGCGTTCCGCGCCGGTATGAATATCGATGAAGTCTACGAATACTCGGCGATCGATCCGTGGTTCCTCGTGCAGATCGAAGACATCGTCAAAACCGAAAATGCGCTGAAAACTGTCGCGCTGTCGGACATCGATACCGATTTCATGCGCAAGCTGAAACGCAAAGGTTTCTCCGATAAACGTCTGGCGGTATTGCTCGCGGTCAGCGAAAAAGAAATTCGCCGTCGCCGTCATCAACTCGGGGTACGTCCGGTCTACAAACGCGTCGATACCTGCGCGGCGGAGTTTTCCACCTCGACTGCGTACATGTATTCGACGTACGAGGAAGAGTGCGAGGCGAACGTCAGTGATCGCGACAAAATTCTCGTGCTCGGCGGCGGGCCGAATCGCATCGGACAGGGCATCGAGTTCGATTATTGCTGCGTACACGCGGCGCTCGCGATGCGTGAAGACGGTTACGAGACCATCATGGTCAACTGTAATCCGGAAACCGTTTCGACCGATTACGACACGTCCGATCGTTTGTATTTCGAGCCGGTAACGCTCGAAGACGTACTCGAAATTGTCGCGAAAGAAAAACCGAAAGGTGTGATCGTGCAGTTCGGCGGGCAAACGCCGTTGAAGCTCGCGCGCGATCTCGAAGCGAATGGTGTGCCGATTATCGGCACCACGCCCGATGCCATCGATCGAGCGGAAGATCGCGAACGCTTCCAGCAGATGATCGAACGTCTGCAATTGAAACAGCCGCCCAACGCGACGGTGCGCTCAACCGAGCAGGCGCTGACTGCCGCACAGAAAATCGGTTTTCCACTGGTCGTACGTCCGTCGTATGTACTCGGTGGTCGCGCGATGGAAGTCGTGCACAAAGAGGAAGAACTGAAGCGCTACATGCGCGAGGCAGTGCAGGTATCGGAAGATTCGCCGGTGCTGCTCGATCACTTCCTGCATGCAGCGGTCGAGATCGATGTCGACGCGGTCAGCGACGGTAAAACCGTTGTGATTGGCGCGATCATGCAGCACATCGAACAGGCCGGCATTCATTCGGGCGATTCCGCCTGTTCGCTGCCACCGTATTCGCTGAGCGCGGAATTGCAGGACAAAATGCGCGAGCAGGTTAAGCGCATGGCGCTGGAGCTGGGCGTCGTCGGTTTGATGAACGTGCAGCTCGCGGTGCAGGACGGCGAGATCTATGTCATCGAAGTAAATCCGCGCGCGTCGCGTACCGTGCCGTTCGTATCGAAAGCCATCGGCGTATCGCTGGCAAAAATCGCGGCGCGCTGTATGGCCGGAACAACACTGGCCGAACAAAATTTCACGAAAGAGCGCATTCCACCGTACTACTGCGTGAAGGAAGCGGTCTTCCCGTTCAATAAATTTCCGGGCGTCGATCCAATCCTCGGCCCAGAAATGAAATCGACCGGCGAAGTCATGGGTCTCGGCGATACATTTGCCGAAGCGTATGCGAAGGCGCAGTCGGGCGCCGGTGAAAAATTACCGCGCGGCGGCAAGGCGTTTCTCAGTGTGCGCGAACAGGACAAGCCGTTCGTTGCACAAGTGGCGCGCGACTTAGTTGAACTTGGTTTCACGCTTTGCGCGACACGCGGCACGCAGCGCATTCTCGAAGGTGAGGGCATTCAGTGTCAGCGCGTGAATAAGGTAACCGAGGGTCGACCGCATATCGTGGATATGGCGAAAAACGGCGAAATCGAGTTGATCGTCAACACCACCGAAGGCAAACAGGCGATTGCCGATTCATCGACAATTCGTCGTTCGGCGCTGTCACAGAAAATTTTCTACAGCACGACATTGGCTGGCGCCGAAGCAGTAGTGCTAGCACTCCGTCACGGTGAAGAAAAAGCCGTACGACCCCTTCAGGAGGTACACGGTCGATTGCAGGAAGTGCATGGGGGATTGAGTTCATGAGCACGGTTCCAATGACGGTGGCCGGCGAGGCTGCATTGCGAGAAGAATTGCAGCGGCTCAAGAGCGTTGAGCGTCCCCGTATTATTCAGGCGATTGCGGAAGCGCGCGCGCACGGCGATTTAAAAGAAAACGCCGAATATCATGCCGCGCGCGAGCAGCAAGGTTTTTGCGAAGGTCGCATTCAGGAAATTGAAGGCAAACTCGCCGAGGCAAGAATCATCGATATCACGACGATTCCGCGTACCGGTAAAGTCATCTTTGGCGTCACCGTCGATTTGATCAATACCGATACCGAAGCTGCGGTGACTTATAAGATCGTCGGCGAGGATGAAGCGGACGTTAAGCAGAATCGA
>CBFHCK010000212.1:0-4973 GCA_965653955.1 uncultured Spongiibacteraceae bacterium | reverse complement strand
GAGGATTCAGTTATCACCCTTACACGACGTGGGAAGCGCCGGCGCTTTATCGAGGCGATCAAAACGTCGAGCAATTGGTTTATCGGGACGTAGCGAGTCCCGGTAAACAATTGGGCAAATTGACAGAGGTCGTGCTTGAGCTGGCCGATGCGATGGCCAAGCTCGATAGCGATATTGCGGCGTCGGAAAATGTTCGCGAATTGAAGTGCATGTGCGAGCGAGTTGAGGCAATAAAACAAACCGTCAACGTGAATGCGGAAGCTACCGCGAAAGAGGCATTGGAAAAATTAAAAGCCGTCGATCCGGAAAAACTTAATCAGCTGATTAAACAATTCGGGGGTAATTGATTTCAGCGTTAAAACCAGCGGGGCTTTTAGTGGTATTGGTGGTGGTAGAGCGTGTTGCTATTACGCAACACCCACAATGCACGATTAGAGCTGGTTAGAAATAGGTGCGGCCGAGATGTTCGACGATTTTCTTCTTCAGTGTCAGCGCATCGAATTGGCCATGCTGGCGAAATACGATCTGGCCGCCTGGAGCAATTAACGCCGTGTACGGAACGCCGCCTTGCCAGCCTGAATCAAGTGCCTCCGCGAGCGCATTTTGATCCGCACTGGTGAAGTGATAATTAGTCATGGCCGCATGATTTTCATTGAGGAATTTCTTAACTTCTTCGGCGCTATCGCCGTTATCGAGACTGATCGTAATCACATCGACGCCGCGTTTGTTGTACATCTGCTGCATTTCGA
Organism: uncultured Spongiibacteraceae bacterium; assembly: GCA_965653955.1. Classification (GTDB taxonomy): domain Bacteria; phylum Pseudomonadota; class Gammaproteobacteria; order Pseudomonadales; family CAMLJR01; genus CAMLJR01. The sequence continues at coordinate 4,224 of CBFHCK010000212.1, read as the reverse complement.
CGAGATGTGGAAACTCATCGCGACAAGGTGTGCACCACGTGGCCCACACGTTTACGAGGCGCCATCTCTTTTTATCGGAAAGAATCTGCGAGCGTACTGCGTCGGCGGCGAGTGGTTCCACCGATACCGGTTGTTGATTCCATTTCGCGCGTTTTTCTTCGGCGCCAGCGCGTTTATCCGACCATTTGATCGAGCAGCCGAATACACGTGTTTGCGCGACTTCCACCGGGCGGCCGGCGAGAATCGCGTCAATGGCATTACGCGTGTCGTGCGTTTTGACATTGCGCGGGTCTTCCGAATTATCGATGCGACCCTTGTAGCGTAATTTGCGCTCGGCATCGAAAACGAAAACATGCGGTGTCGCAAGAGGCCCGTATGCGCGTCCGACTTTTTCAGTATCACCGTCATACAAATAGGGAAACTTGAATTGTTGATCGTTTGCGCGAATTTTCATTTCGGCGAACGAATCGCTGAGGTCGGTGTAGCCCAGTTCATCGGGCGTTATCGCCTGTGGATCGTTGGTGGAAATTGCGACCACTGCGACCTCGTTAGGTGGATAACTTGCCGTCAGCTCTTTGATACGCGGTTCATAGGCTTGCGCAGTGGGGCAGTGGTTACAGGTGAAAATTACAGCGAGAACTTTTGCGTCTTTGAAATCGTCAAGCGTGTATTTTTTATCGTCGACGCCTGGCAGATCGAACGGCGGCGCGCTTGCTCCTATCGGCAGCGATTTATCATCGGCTGTGGCGGCGAGCAATGTTGCGGATACTTGCGATTGATCGAGCCGGCCCACGTAGAGGCCGGCTGCGAAAATGATTAAAACCACCACGCCCCAAATTATTTTTTTCATTAAACCCTCCGGTGGTGCTAGTACATTGTGGTGTTAGTACATTGATGGTTTTTGATGACTTACAACGCTAAGCGCCGAATATCCGAAAGCAGTTCGTTCAGGTAAGTAAAGAATCGCCCGGCATCGGCACCGTTAACTGCGCGGTGATCATACGACAGCGATAACGGTAACATTTTGCGCGGCACGAATTCCTTACCATTCCATTGCGGTTTCACTGTCAGTTTCGACACGCCGAGAATCGCCACTTCTGGCGTATTGACGATCGGCGTGAAACCAAGACCGCCGATGCTGCCAAGACTCGAAATCGTAAAGCAGCCGCCCTGCATTTCTTCGATCTTCAGTTTGCGATCTTTGGCTTTCTGCGCGAGTTCTGCGGTTTCGGCCGCGATTTCCCAAATCGACTTGCGATCGACATCGCGAATAACGGGCACTACCAGGCCAGCCGGCGTATCGACCGCCATGCCGATGTGCACGTATTGCTTGAAGACCATGTGTTCGCCGTCGCTGTGCAGCGATGCGTTGAATTTCGGATTCGCTTTCAATGCCAGCGCGCAGGCTTTCAGCAGGAACGGCAGCGGCGTAATTTTCACGCCGCGCTTTTCGCTTTCGGCTTTCAGCGTAGGGCGGAAGTCCTCGAGGTCGGTGATATCGGCATCGTCAAATTGCGTCACATGCGGCACGTTCAGCCAGCTGCGATGCATGTTCTGTGCAGTCAGCTTGTGCAGCTTGCTCAGCGGCTGCACATCGACCGGACCGAATCCGGCGAAGTCGATTTCCGGTACGGCGGGGATGCCACTGCCCGATGTAGCGGCGGGGCCGCGTCTTTCGATCAGGTTTTTAACGAAGTTTTTCAGATCGTCTTTCTGCACGCGGCCTTTGGGACCGGTGCCCGCGACTTTGGCGAGATCGATACCCATTTCGCGGGCGAGTTTGCGCACCGCAGGGCCGGCATAAACATCTTCGCCGGACGCAGCTGGTTGAGCGTCGCGTGCGGTCTGGGGCGCTGCCGCAAAAGGTGCGGGTGTTGTGGCTTTTGCCTTTTCCGGCGTTTCGGCTTTTTGTGCAGCGGGAGCAGGCGCGGGTGCGGAGGTCGTCCCGCCGCTGACTTCAAGCTCAAGGATCGGGCTACCCATCGATACCTTGTCGCCCTCCTTGATGGTCAACGCGCGCACAACGCCGGCTTTCGGCGCAGGCACTTCCATCGATGCCTTGTCCGTTTCCAGCACAATCATCGTGTCGCCTTCGGCCAATGTATCGCCGACTTTGACGCTCACTTCGATGACGTCGACATTTTCTGCGCCGCCGATATCCGGCACAGCGATAGCCTCAATACCGCCGCTCGCACTGGCGGGGGCGGGTGCAGCGGCTGGCTCTGCCGGTGCTGCTTTCGGTTCAGCGGGTTGGGCGGGCGCTGGCGCCTCGGCTTTTGGCGGAGTCGATGCCGTTTCTGCACCGCCTTCGGCTTCGAGCACGATGATCGGGTTGCCCTGCGTCACCTTGTCGCCGACTTTCAGTTTGATTTCGAGCACCTTGCCGGCGGCGGGCGAGGGCACTTCCATCGACGCCTTATCGGATTCGAGCACGATCAGTGTGTCTTCCGCGTTGACGGTATCGCCAACGGCAACCGAAATCTCGATCACTTCTACCGCGTCGTCGGTGCCGATATCCGGCACCGGAATAGTTTGTTTGCTCACATTGCTATCCTTTTACAAGCCTTTTGGCAGGCCCTTGTTTCGGGCCTTTTGGAAGCGTGCGGTCAGCACATCATCGGATCGCGTTTGTCCGGATCGATACCGAACTTTTTAATTGCTTTGGTGACATCTTTCATCGGGAAGCGGCCTTCCTCGGCGAGCGCCTTCAATGCGGCGACGACGACGAAATAGCGGTTCACTTCGAAATGGTGCCGTAGTTTCGCACGCGTATCGCTGCGACCGAAACCGTCGGTGCCGAGCACCACATAACGATGCGGGATGTACGGACGCAGTTGCTCGCCGAACGACTTCATGTAATCGGTCGCGCAAATGACGGGGCCGGTGCGGTCCTGCAATAGTTGCGTGACGTATGGCAGTCTGGGCTCGCTTTCCGGATGCAGCAGATTCCAGCGTTCGCAGGCCATGCCTTCGCGACGCAGTTCGTTGATGCTGGTCGTGCTCCAGATATCGGCGCCGATACCGAAGTCATCGCGCAGAATCTGCGCCGCTGCCTGTACTTCGCGGAGGATGGTGCCGCAGCCGAGCAATTGCACACGGTCGCCTTTGCGGCGCGTGTTCTTCGCTTCTTCGAGCAGATACATACCGCGCACGATGCCGTCTTCGACGCCGATGGGCATGTCGGTGTGCGGATAGTTCTCGTTCATCAGCGTGATGTAGTAGAAACAGTTTTCCTTGTCTTGGAACATCCGCTTCAGGCCGCTTTGAATGATGACGGTCAACTCGTAAGCGTAGGTGGGATCGTAGGAGCGGCAGTTCGGAATCATGTTTGCCATCAGCTGGCTATGGCCATCCTGATGCTGCAAGCCTTCGCCGTTCAGCGTAGTGCGACCGGCGGTGGCGCCGAGCATGAATCCGCGCGCCTGCGAATCGCCGGCAGCCCAGGCGAGATCCATGATGCGCTGGAAGCCGAACATCGAGTAATAGATGTAGAACGGCACCATCGCATAACCGTGGTTGCTGTACGACGTCGCGGTGGCGATCCACGCCGACATCGCGCCGGCTTCGTTGATGCCTTCTTCGAGGATTTGGCCCTTCTTGTCCTCTTTGTAGAACATGATCTGACCGGCATCTTGCGGCGTGTAACGCTGACCCTGCGAGGAGTAGATACCGAGCTGGCGGAACATGCCTTCCATGCCGAAGGTACGCGCTTCATCCGGAATGATCGGAACGACGCGCGCGCCGATTTTCTTGTCTTTTACCAGCGTCGAGAGCGTGCGCACGAACGACATTGTCGTCGAGATTTCGCGATCGCCCGAGCCCTTGAGCTGGCCTTTCAGATCGTCGAGAGTCGGTACGTCGAGCGCTTCGAAATCCGCGCGTCGCGCGGGCAGGAAGCCACCGAGATCGGCGCGACGCTTGCGCATATACGCCATCTCCGGGCTCTCCGGCGCGGGACGGTAATACGGAACGTTTTTCAATTCGCTGTCGGACAACGGTACGCCGAACCGATCGCGGAATTTCTGCAGACTCTCGATATCGAGCTTTTTGACCGAATGGGTTTCGTTGACGGCTTCGCCCGACTTGCCCATGCCATAACCTTTTACGGTCATCGCCAGCACGACGGTCGGTTGTCCTTTATGCGCCACCGCTGCCGAATAGGCCGCGTACACTTTGTACGGATCATGGCCGCCACGGTTCAGGTACATGATGTCGTCGTCGGAC
>CBFHCK010000211.1:0-4979 GCA_965653955.1 uncultured Spongiibacteraceae bacterium | reverse complement strand
TACGTCCTGGCGCTGGTAATAACGGCGATTACCCCGGCGCTTGACCGGCTTCAGTTGCGGGAACTCCTGCTCCCAGTAACGCAGCACATGCGGCTTGACGCTGCAAAGTTCAGACACCTCGCCAATCGTGAAATAACGCTTGGCGGGAATGACCGGCAGTTCGTCGTTATGACTTGGTTCCAGCATAGGCTTCTACCCTGGCTTTCAGTTTTTGACCCGGCCGAAAAGTCACCACGCGCCGCGCCGAAATCGGGATTTCTTCACCGGTTTTCGGATTACGTCCCGGACGCTGACTTTTGTCGCGCAAATCAAAATTACCGAAACCCGATAACTTGACCTGCTCGTTCGTTTCCAAACAGGTACGGATTTCTTCAAAAAATATCTCTACCAGCTCTTTCGCCTCGCGTTTATTCAACCCGAGTTCTTCGAAGAGTTTTTCAGCCATTTCGGCCTTGGTGAGAGCCGTCATTACTAATTCCTTAACGTCGCCCCGAAGCGGGTCTTCAGCACGGAAGCCACGGCATCTACCGCAGCGGTGATTTCTTCGTCCGTAAGAGTGCGTGATGAATGTTGGAACGTCAAGCCAAAAGCCAAACTTTTTCTTTGTGGATCAATACCTTTGCCTTGATAAACGTCAAATAGCCTGAGGTCTCGCAGGTAATTGCCTGCTACTTCTCGAACCGCAGACAGTATGTCTTCAGCCGCTAACTGACGATCGAACTCAAAGGCGAGGTCACGCCTAACCTCTGGAAACTTCGACAGCTCGGCAAATTTGGGCACAGTTCCTTCGGCGATTGCCGACCACTCGACTTCGAGCAGGTAGACCGATTGGGCAATGTCCAACTGTCGCTGCAGTTCAGGATGCAGCGCGCCCAGATGACCGACCACTTTGTCATTCACGACGATAGCCGCGCATTGACCGAGGTGTAAGGCTGGGTGCTCCGCCGGTTTGAAGCTGACGCGACCACGTTCCCGCGCCAGCTGCAGCAACGCCTCGAAATCGCCCTTCAGATCGAAGAAATCGGCGAGGTCGTTGGCAGCACTCCAGGACTCTGGATAACGTCGCCCGGTGATCGCCATCGCCAGCATTTTCTTCTGTTCCGGCAATGCATTCGTGGAAGGTTTGAAATTGAGCCCCGTTTCGAACAGGCGAACTCGCTGCTGCTGGCGATTTAAATTATGAACCACTGTACTTAGCAACCCCGCCCACAAGGTTGTGCGCATCACCGACATATCGCCCGAGATGGGGTTACGCAGCTCGACAACTGCTTGCTGCGGTGCAAGCAAGGCCTGCAGCTTGGGATCGACGAAGCTATACGTAATCACTTCTTGGTAATCGCGAGCGGCCAGTGTGCTGCGCATCGCGGTAGGGTCGAGATTACGCTCGGGCTTCGGAGCCAGCGGCAGCGTTGATTCGATCGAACGCAGCGGTAAACGGTCGTACCCGTAAACGCGCGCCAGCTCTTCGATCAAATCCACTTCGATGTTGAGATCGAATCGCCAGCTCGGCACCAGGGTCATCCAACCCTCATTGGTACGCTCGATCGTCAGCCCCAATCCTTCGAGTATCGCTTCAACGTCGCTATCGCTAATGTCGATGCCAAGCAGACGCGGAATCGCTGCACGACGCAATGCTATGGTCGCATTGGACGGTAATTGATCGTTGGCCACTTCAATGACCGGACCTGCCTGACCGCCGACGATATCGAGAATAAGGCGGGTTGCGCGCTCTATAGCGCGGACCTGCAACTGGTGATCAACCCCTCGCTCGAAACGATGCGAAGACTCGGTATGCAGTCCGTAGGCCCGGGCGCGCCCGGCTAGCAGGTGAGGAGCAAAGAACGCTGATTCGAGAAAGACGTGGCGCGTCGAACCGCTCACAGCGGATTCTTTTCCACCCATGATGCCGGCCAACGCCAACGGACGCTCGTGATCGGCGATGACCAAGGTATCGGCACGCAACTTAAGTTCCTGGCCATCGAGCGTGGTCAGTGTTTCGCCCGGAGTCGCAAGGCGAACACGAATGCCGCCGCTAAGCCGTTCAAAATCGAAGGCATGCATCGGCTGACCGAGCTCAAGCATGACGTAATTAGTGATATCGACGATTGGATCGATGCTGCGGATGCCACAACGACGCAGCCGTTCAATCAACCATTGAGGAGCCCCGCGGCTCGGATCGACATTACGAATCACTCGCCCCACGTAGCGCGGACACTCCGCAGCGGCTTGAATCTCGACAGGAATAACATCGTCGATCTCATGCGCAACAGCAGGTGTCGGGACCGTCTGAACGGGCAGCTTATTCAATACGCCAACTTCGCGCGCGAGACCGGCAACACTCAAACAATCGGCACGATTGGGCGTAACACCAAGTTCGATTTGATGATCATCGAGATGAAGGTAATCGCGAAGATTTGTGCCGACCGGAGCGTCGATTGGTAACTCAAGCAGTCCCTCGGATTGCTCGGCCAAGCCCAGCTCCTCAGCGGCGCATAACATGCCGAACGATTCAACACCGCGTAGCTTCGCTTTCTTGATCGCAAAATCGCCCGGCAGTAGAGCACCTAGCTGGGCGAAGGGGATCTTCAGGCCAAGCCGCGCATTCCTGGCGCCGCACACCACCTGCACTGTCCCAACACCATTGGAAACCTGACAGACTCGAAGCTTGTCGGCATCCGGATGCTGTGCAATAGCGGTTATCTCACCCACTACTACGCCGCTAAATGGTCCAGCCACCGGTGTCAGCGCATCAACCTCCAGCCCTGCCATTGTCAGCTGAGCCGAAAGCTGTTCGGTTGTCAGCGGGGGATTGACCCAGTCACGCAGCCATAATTCGTTAATTTTCATCGTGTTAAACCGTAATCCTAAAACTGGTCTTAATGAAACTGCGCGAGAAATCTCAAATCGTTCTCAAAGAACAAGCGCAAGTCATTGACGCCATAGCGAAGCATGGCAAGGCGCTCAACACCCATACCGAACGCGAAACCCCGATACTGCTCGGGATCAATTCCCGACATTTCGAGCACGCGCGGATGCACCATGCCGCAACCCATCACCTCGAGCCACCCGGTCTGCTTGCATACCCGGCAACCGGAGCCGGCACAAATTACACAACCAATATCCACTTCGGCGGATGGTTCGGTAAAAGGAAAATAGGAGGGTCGAAAGCGAACCTTCGAGTCCTGCTCGAAGAACACTTGAAGAAATTCACGAATAACGCCGCGCAACTCAGCGAAAGTACTGCTTTTACTAATGAGCAGCCCTTCGACCTGATGAAACATCGGCGAGTGGGTCAGATCCGAATCGCAGCGGTAAACGCGGCCAGGACAGACAATCTTGAACGGCGGTTTACGATTCTCCATTGTCCGCACTTGAACTGGAGACGTATGAGTACGCAGTACGCTGGTATCGTCGACATAGAAGGTGTCGTGCATTGCACGCGCCGGGTGATGCGCAGGAATATTCAATGCTTCGAAATTGTAATAGTCACTCTCGATTTCCGGCCCCTCTTCGACCTCAAACCCAGCCGCTTCGAAAAAACCGCAGATACGTTCAATCGTCTGAGTGATCGGGTGCAAGCCGCCAAGGTGTTGACCTCGACCAGGCAGCGTCACATCGATTTTTTCGCCGGCCAACTTGGCCGCGATCGCCGATTGTTCGAGCAACTGGCGCTTCGCGCCTATTTCGCTCTGCAATACCTCTTTGACGCGATTGATCTCGGCACCAGCCGCTGGACGTTGCTCGGGCGGCAGTTGGCCAAGCCCTTTCAGCAAGTCGGTTAGGCTGCCTTTCTTTCCCAAATATTGCACGCGCAGATCTTCCAGCGCGGTGATGTCCAACGCTGCATCAATTGCCTGTCTTGCCGTAACCGCCAGCGTTTCCAGATTGTCCATTGCATCCTCGGACTCAAAATGCGAATTGCGAAAACAAAAAAGGGAAAGAGCTTGCAGCCCTTTCCCTGTCCGGTCGGTAGCGTTTCTGCCGCTACCTGCTCTCGCCCCCTCTGAAAGAGAGCGAGGCTGATTACGCCAAGGCTGCTTTTGCTTGCGCTACGACAGCGGCAAAAGCGGGCTTGTCGTGCACCGCCAGATCAGCCAACACACGGCGATCGAGGCCGATATTCGCTTTGCGCAAACCAGCGATCAAACGGCTATAGCCGAGACCATTGGCGCGGGATTGTGCGTTGATACGAACGATCCACAATGCGCGGAACTGACGCTTACGCTGACGACGATCGCGATAGGCATATTGGCCTGCCTTGATTACCGCCTGCTTGGCGACACGGAAGGTACGCGAACGGGCACCGTAATAACCTTTCGCAAGTTTCAAAATTTTCTTGTGACGGCGACGAGCGGTCACACCACGTTTTACACGAGCCATTTACTAATTCCTCGAAAGATGGATGAGACCTTATTGACCAGCCAACATGCGCTCTACACGAGCGATATCAGTCGGGTGCAGAAGATCGGTGCCGCGCAGCTGACGCTTACGCTTCGTCGTCATCTTGGTAAGGATGTGGCTCTTGTTAGCGTGTTTGTGCTTGAAGCCGCTTGCCGTTTTCTGGAAGCGCTTCTTCGCCCCGCTATGGGATTTCATTTTTGGCATGGGTAGTACTCCGCATTGGATAATAAATGTAAAGCGATCACTGCCAGACGATCACTTTTTCTTTTTCGGGGCCAGCACCATCGTCAACTGACGACCTTCCATTTTCGGGAATTGCTCCACGGTGCTCATCTCGGCGAGGTCAGCTTCGACCCGCTTCAACAGCTCCATGCCAATTTCCTGGTGCGCCAGTTCACGACCGCGAAACCGCAGCGTGACTTTGGCTTTGTCCCCATGCTCTAGGAAACGTATCAGGTTGCGTAGCTTTACCTGATAATCCCCTTCTTCCGTCCCTGGTCGAAACTTCATTTCTTTAACTTGGGTGCGTACTTGCTTTTTCTTGGCCTCGTTTTGTTGCTTCTTGGCCTCGTACACGT
>CBFHCK010000210.1:0-4996 GCA_965653955.1 uncultured Spongiibacteraceae bacterium | reverse complement strand
GGTGGAGATGGATCCGGCACTCGCGGCGCAGGTGGTCAGTTGGGCGACGTCACCGTATTACGGTTACACCGGCAAAATTAAATCGGTGCACGATGCAGTCGCGCGTGTCCTCGGATTCGAAGTCGTGCTCAATCTTGCGCTGGGCCTCGCGCTTGGCAAGAGCCTGAAAGCGCCGAAAGATAATCCACGCGGTTTTACGCAGTATTGGCAGCAGGCCGTGTATTGCGCGACGGCAGTTGAATCGCTGGTCGGTTGTATTCCGTCGGCGCATCGGCCTGAAATCGGCATCGCGTACTTAACCGGTTTACTGCATAACTTCGGCCATCTATTAATGGCCGAAATTTTCACACCGTATTTCTCGCAATATTGCCGTTATCAGGAAGCGAACCCATTCGTCAGCTACACCTTGATCGAGCGTTTTTTGCTCGGTATTACGCGCGATCAAATGGCGGGATGGTTGTTGCGGTTATGGTCAATGCCGGAGGAGGTTTGCACCGGTTTGCGCTATCAGAACGAAGCCGATTACACCGGAGCTGATCATCAATATGCGAACCTCGTGTATATCGCTTCGCGCTTATTGCGGCGTCACGGCGTCGGCAATGCACCGCTCGAATCGATTCCGGCAGAAATGTTCGAGCGTCTGCACCTCGATCCGGTGCGAGCGGATCAGGCAATTCAACACGTGATGGATGCGAGCGAGGAAATTATCGCGCAGCTGTGATGCAGCTGCGCGCTCGTTAGGCGGCAAGTGCGATTAGTGGATGCGCGCTTGCTGCATAGTACGATCTTCCGCCTGCTGTCGCGCTCGTTGACGATGCATGCCGGCTAGGGTTTTCTCCAATCGCCGCAGTTGCAAGCGCGGCATATCGATCCACTCGACGCCGATAATTTCCAATCCTTCATGCGTCAACGCTACGTTTCTAACAATCGCGCGACTGTCGAACCAAGCATTGGCAAACTCGAATTTCAAATGCTCGATGCAATCGCCAATGGCAATGCCTGCATGATGCACAAGCAGCGCGCGTGCGCCGGTCAGCGAAATATCCAGCAAATCGCCTTTGCAAAATAATGTATTCGCAAACATGAATTCGCAGCTTCGCGCCGAACTGGCCGCAAGCTTGAAACGATACGCACCGCGCCGTTGGCTGTACGTGCAATTGGGCGGCATGGTGACGCGATAGCGAATCGATTGCGCGCTCGGTTCTTTCGCGATAACGATACTGTGCAAGCAAGTGTGTTTGTTGTCGGCGAGCCGCAATGTCATCTCGATCGGCTGACCGACGATATCGCCGATGTCGTTCGGAAACGGTTCCTCAATCAAGATGGTGCGCGTCTGCGCATCAACGGCCAGTATCGTGCTTTGGAAAATGCGTCCCGTATGTGCGGGTTTGATATCGATAATCGAATATTGATCCTGTGCCTCGATCAGATCAATTTCGATAGCGATGTTCGAGTTGCCCAGTGCATTTCTTGAGTGATCCGGGGCGTTTCTCGAATGATCCAGTGCATGACTCGAATGATCTAGCGGGATGGATCGCGCCGTAGCGGCAATGCGATGCAGCATATATTCACCTCTGGGGCGGCAGCTTGCCGTCTAGCGGCAATACATTGCCGGTTTGGCCGCTGATTCCGCGGTTTTCTTGGACACCACCTCGTTGAGCAACTGGCATACCAACGCATGCTGGACGTTGTCATATTGCGGCGTTAAGTTAGGTGACTCATGTCTGCACCCGCGTAACTTTTGTCTTACATGTCCAGGGAGAGAATTCAAATGACCAGCGATCAACGTCCAGCAGCTCTTGTGCTCGGTGTCTTCATCGCCATTGGCTTGATGGGTATGGGTTGGTTTCTCGGATCGAGTGCCATTCGATTTAAGGAATACGAGCGCGCGGTGTCGGTGAAGGGATTATCCGAGCGCGAAGTGGCGGCGGATATTGCAGTTTGGCCCATTCGCTTTTCCGCAGCGAACGACGATTTAACCGCGCTGTATGCATCGATGGAATCGAGTACGAAAAAGGTTCTCGAATTTCTGCAAGCGGCGGGTTTTGCCGATACCGAAATCACCGTGGCAGCACCCGCGATCACCGACAAATTGGTACAGCAGTACGGCAACCAAAACGTGGGTTTGCGTTACGCGGCGCAGCAGACCATCACCATTTATTCCGCAAAAATTGATAGCGTGCGCGCATCGCAAACAAAATTGGCCGAGCTCGGCAAAATGGGCATCGCGTTTGGCGGCGAAGATTACAGCCAGCAGACGCAATATTTATTTACCAAGTTGAACGATATCAAACCCGAGATGATTCAGGACGCAACACAGAAAGCGCGCGCGGTCGCCGAGCAGTTTGCGACTGATTCGAAAAGCAAGTTAGGGAAATTGAAAAGTGCGAATCAGGGGCAATTCACTATCGAAGACCGCGATAGCAACACGCCTTACCTGAAAAAAATACGCGTAGTGTCAACGGTTGAATATTATCTTTCGGATTAGATTCAGCGGGCTTTCGGTTTAGGTTTTGCTGAACTGCCGGATCACGAACTCGGCGCGTACCGATAATTCTTCCAATTGTTCCAGTTGCGCGCGCCGCTCGGACGATGCGCGCCAATAATGCGGCGTCATCCGTGCCAGTTGCCGAATGGCCGGTTGTCGCAGCGTCAGTGGGAACTCCAGCGTTTCCATCTGTGTTTGTGCGAAGCCATTTTGGGTGGCGGTATCAGGCGATTCATCGTCGTGCGTGCTGACGTTTTCGTACAACACTTCGCGCAATTCGCGCAGATGTTGCTGACCAGGGCCGACGAAAATCAACACGCCGTTATCACGCAGTACGCGTTGAATTTCGCGCCAGTGTGGCCGGCAAAAAATATTCAGCACCGCATCGAAGCATTGATCGTGGAATGGCAGCGCGCGGCTGTTGCCGACGCACCAGACGACGTTGTCGCTACGGCGTGCGGCGATAGCGAGCGCGGGTTTCGCAATATCGAGACCGAATACCTGACGATTATCGGCTTCGGCAAATTTCGCGGTGTAATAACCTTCGCCGCAGCCGAGATCGAGGATGCTCCGGGTGTGATCAGAAGATATTTGCAAGTGCATCAGTGCTTCGGCAATTCGATCGCGCAGCGGTGCATAAAAACCCGCGTCGAGAAATGCGCGTCGATCCACAATCATTTCCGAGCTGTCGCCGGGGGATTTGCTGGGGCGATGCGAACTCAACAGCAGGTTCACGTAACCCTGCCGTGCGATATCGAAGCTGTGATTATTTTCGCAGCGATAAGTTTTCTCATCGCGCGATAAATCTGCGCTGCATACCGGGCAGCGCAGGATCGAAGAATGACTCATGCCGGATTAATGAGCGTCGGCGACGCAATCGACAAAATATGCGCTGCGGCCGTCGGTTATTTCCTCGGTGAGGCCGTGAATGTCGGTTTTTAAACCAGGGAAGCGTTCGTTGAAATCACGAGCGAATTGCAAATACTGAACAATCGTGCGATTGAAGCGCTCGCCTGGAATCAGCAGCGGAATTCCCGGTGGATACGGTGTCAACAGTGTCGCGGTGATGCGGCCTTCGAGCTCGTCGAGCGGTACGCGCTCGATTTCGCGATGCGCCATACGCGCCCACGCATCAGTGGGTTTCATCGCGGGTATCATGTTCGACAGATACATTTCCGTCGTCAGTCGCGCGATGTCGTTCTGTTTATAAACATCGTGAATCTGCTGACACAAATCGCGCAGGCCGATGCGCTCGTAACGCGGATGCGCGGCCACGAAATCCGGCAGTACGCGCCACAACATTTGATTGCGATCGTAATCGTCTTTGAACTGCTGTAGCGCGGTAACGAGCGTATTCCAGCGGCCCTTGGTGATGCCAATCGTGAACATGATGAAGAAGCTGTAGAGGCCGCACTTTTCGACGATAACGCCGTGCTCGGCGAGATATTTGGTGACGATGGCGGCGGGAATACCGGAGTCGTCAAAATCGCCGTCGATATCGAGCCCCGGTGTGACGATGGTCGCTTTGATCGGATCGAGCAGGTTAAAGCCATCGGCGAGATCGCCGAAGCCGTGCCATTTGTCGCCGGGTTTGAGCATCCACGCTTCGCGCTCTTCGATGCCTTCCTCGGACAAATCTTTCGGCCCCCACACTTTGAACCACCAGTCGTTGCCCCATTCGGCATCGACCTTGCGCATGGCGCGGCGAAAATCGAGCGCTTCGGCGATCGATTCTTCAACCAGCGCGGTGCCGCCCGGCGGTTCCATCATTGCCGCCGCGACGTCGCAGGAGGCGATGATCGAATATTGCGGTGATGTCGACGTGTGCATCAAATACGCTTCGTTGAAGCTGTGTTTATCGAGTTTGCGGGTTTGCGAATCCTGCGCGAGGATTTGCGAAGCCTGCGATAAACCCGCCAGCAGTTTGTGCGTCGATTGCGTCGAGAACACCAGCGATTCCCGGCAGCGCGGTCGATCGGCGCCGATGGCGTGGAAGTCGCCGTAAAAATCGTGGAAGGCCGCGTGCGGCAGCCATGCTTCGTCGAAGTGCAGCGTGTCGATTTTGCCGTCGAGCATTTCCTTGATTTCTTCGACGTTGTACATCACGCCGTCATACGTGCTCTGCGTGATCGTCAACACGCGCGGTTTGCGTTTCGAATCTTTCGCGAAGGGATGCGCGGCGATTTTTTTCTGAATGTTTTCCCATTCGAATTCGGATTTTGGAATCGGTCCGATAATGCCGTAGTGATTGCGCGTCGGCATCAGGAACACTGGAATCGCGCCCGTTAAAATAATCGAATGCAAAATCGATTTGTGGCAGTTGCGATCGACGACAACGATGTCGCCCGCCGCCACGGTGCTGTTCCAGACAATTTTGTTCGAGGTCGAGGTGCCGTTGGTGACGAAGAACAAATGATCGGCGTTGAATATGCGCGCGGCATTGGCTTCGCTGTGCGCCACCGGGCCGGTGTGGTCGAGTAATTGCCCGAGTTCGTCGACGGCGTTGCA
>CBFHCK010000209.1:0-5005 GCA_965653955.1 uncultured Spongiibacteraceae bacterium | reverse complement strand
ATGCTGCAGTTGAATCGCACGCAGTTGAGTTGCGTCACTCGCTCATGATTCGAACGATGCGTTCATCCAGGCACGAGCGTAAAAAGCCGTTCATCGCGCTTTCATCGCCCGAATCATAAAACGCCAGCATTAGCTGATTGAATTCCAGTTGCCGCGATGCTGGCAGATTGATAACGGGATAACCGGCATCGAGCAAAATGCCGTTCATCACGAAACGCCCCATCCGTTTATTCACGTCGTAAAAAAACTGGCAGCGCGCCATCGTCAGAAAGGCATGAATCGCTTTGTCGTAAATGTCGGAAAAAGTATCAAGCGATTGAATCATCGCCGCGAACAATGCATCGAGTTGGTCGGCGTCCGGCGGCATGTAGTGGGTGCCTGCAATGGTAACGCCGCCCGAGCGAAATTTTCCCCACTCCAGCGTTTCTTCTTCGCCAGCAATTGCATGAAGCGCGCACGTAAAATCCTTCGATAATGCGAACGTTCCATTTTTTATCGATGCAAGTAAATATCGCCACGCGTTACCTTGATTAACGGCGATTTTCTGGTCTAGCAGTTTGCGTCCGCCGACGGTAATGCCATCCAGTAGCGTTTGGATTTCCGGCAGCGTGAAATGAATTCCCTCCAGTTCGACAGCGTTATGCACCAGCGAACTGATTTCGCGCTGCGCCAACATGAGGGCTTTCGCTCGGTCGGGTTTCATCATGGCCTAGCGTCCATTGGCATATCGCTTTTCAACTCGGCTCAATCCACCGCCGACACGCTTTTCAAGTCAGGACGCAGCGGCGCGGGCTCATCGTCATCTTCGTAATCGTTTGGCTGTGTCGCATCGGGCGAGGCGGGCAGCTTGAGCGCCTGCACGATCAGCGTGCCGACGTAGCAGACCACGATGTTCGCGAGGAATGCGTATACCGCGACAAATGCGGTCAGCTCATAGCCGAAGAGGTTGAGTGTAAACAGCGAGCTTTTGAACCCGTGCGAAGCGACCATCATCGTGCCGATCAACATGCCCGCCGCCCAGCCGGCGAGCAATGCGCGGTAGTCGAGCCAACGCGTGTACAGGCCGATGATTACCGCCGGCAGCGTTTGAATAATCCATACGCCACCGAGCAATTGCAGTTGAATCGCGTATTGCTGCGGCACCCACAAGATGAACGCGAGCGCGCCGAATTTCACTACCAGCGAAACGATCTTGGCGATATTCGTTTCCTGCTTTTCGTTGACATTCGAATTGAAAAATTCGCGATGCACGTTGCGCGTGTACAGATTCGCCGCCGCGATTGACATGATTGCGGCCGGCACCAGCGCGCCGATACCGATGGCCGCGAAGGCGATGCCGACAAACCAATCGGGAAAGCTGTGCAGGAACAGCGCTGGTACAGCGAAGCTCGGTCCGTATTTTTTGAACTGCTCGGCGTATTCCGGCAAGTTGTGGACGCCGGCAGCGAGTGCCATGAAGCCGAGCAGGGCGATGATGCCGAGCACCAACGAATAGGCAGGCAGCAGCATCATGTTGCGGCGCAATGTATTGCCGCTCGATGCGCTGAATAACGCGGTCATCGCATGCGGATACAAAAATAACGCGACTGCGGAACCGAATGCCGTGGTGGCATACGCGGCATAACCGCCGAAATCGTTGGCCCCCGGCGCCTTTAACAATAATTTTTCAGGCGGCACCGATGCGAAAATTTTCGCGTATCCACCAAGCTGCGTCGGAATAACGATAACTGCCGCAATGATCGTTGCGTAGATCAAAACATCTTTGACGATGGCTATCATCGCCGGCGCGCGCAAACCGCTTGCGTAGGTGTAAGCAGCGAGAATCGCGAACGCGACGATAAGCGGCAATTCGCCGATTAAACCATCGGTGTTGAAACCGAGCGCACCGATGACGACTTCGATACCGATCAATTGCAATGCGATGTAAGGCATCGTCGCGAGAATGCCAGTCAGCGCAATGGCGAGCGCGAGCCAGCGGCTACCGTAGCGCGCACGCACGAAATCGCCGGGCGTGATGAAGCCGTGTTTCTGCGCGACGGCCCACAGTCTGGGAAATACGATGAACGCGAACGGATACACGAGAATTGTGTACGGCACCGAAAAAAAGCCGTGCGCACCGACGCCATAAACCAGCGCGGGCACGGCGATAAATGTGTAGGCGGTGTAAAGATCGCCGCCGAGCAAAAACCAGGTGAGCCAGGTACCGAAGCGACGGCCAGCCAATCCCCATTCGTGCAGCGAATTCAAATCGGCGCGTTTCCAGCGCGAGGCGAAAAAGCCCAGTACGGTTACGAAGCCGAACAGTGCGACAAAAACAATCGTGGCGGTAACGTTGATATTCATTGCGCGTCCTTGCGTTTACCGAAGCCGTGCGTGAAATGAAATACGATCGCGAGGACCACCGAGGATAACGGCACCCACATCAATTGATACCAGTAATAGAACGGCACGCCGAGCCACATCGGCTCTATGCGGTTATAGAAAGGAACATAAATCAGTGCGATGTACGGCAGCAGCAGCAGCCAATACCAGCGTTTGTTAGCGCGGGAAGCGGGCACGTTATTATCCTTGTCGAAAAAATTGATGGCGTATTATCGAAACTCTTAGCGTTTCTGCAAATCGCCGCGTGCAGCGGCAAGTTCGCGTAAACAATCGACGCAGTAGCAACTCGCGTTATCGTCCTGCGGCATCGGTGCTGCGATCGGCTTGGCGAAACACCAGCACTCGGTCGCAGCCGGGTCGTTCGATAGCGCACAACGGTTGTTATTACCGCAGCGCGGACATCGGTTTTTAGCTGGCAGAGATTGAGTCATCGCGCGCGTCGGTCGTTCGGTAGGCGCGCATTCTACGCCGTATGTCCGAAATTGACGCTCCCGGAGTCAGCGATTAAGGTGGCGGTTCGTTTTTTGCGGAGCGCTGCCGTCATGTCCAATCCGCAGTCCGATCTCGAATCCGGCGCCAAGTCCGATGCCGGCGACAACCTGTTTCGCGATGAGCTGAAGGGCGTACAACCGTTGCAGGTGGCGCCAAAGATTCCGCTCAATCGTTCGCCCATTTCCGATCTCGCCGTCGCCGCACGCCGCGAAGCGGCTCAACGCGAACTCGACGAAGAGCGCAATTTCCTCGCGCTCGATAATGTCGAAATGCTCGATCCGTACTATCCGCTCGAATTCAAGCGCGCCGGTGTGCAGCACGGCGTGTTCCGCAAACTCAAGCAAGGTAAATACGCAATGGATGCGCGGCTCGATCTGCATCGGATGACCAGCGAGCAGGCGCGCGAACAAGTGTTCGGCTTTATTCGCGAGGCGCATGCGTACGATTTGCGCAATGTGCTGATCGTCACCGGGCGCGGCAATCACAGCAATTCGCCGGAAGCATTGTTGAAAAGTTACGTGAATAAATGGCTGCCGGAATTCGACGAAGTGCAGGCCTATTGCAGCGCGATTCCCTCGCAGGGCGGCACCGGAGCGGTCTACGTGATGCTGAAAAAAAGCGAAAAGCGCAAACAGGAAAATCGCGATCGCTTCAATCGCGGGCGTGTGCCCGAGCCGCGGGCCTGATCGCCATGCCGCGCGTCGTCTTCGCCCCCGCCATCCAGCGTCATGTGCAAACGCCGCCGCAGGTGGTGGTGGCCGGCACCATCCGTGACGCATTGAATCGCGTGTTCGAATCGCAACCGGCGCTGCGCGATTACATCGTCGACGAGCAGGGCGCGCTGCGTAAACACGTCGCGATTTTTATCGACGATGCGCAAATACCCGATCGCGACAACCTCGATCAGCGTATCGGCGAGCAGGCGGAGATTTATGTCGTGCAGGCGCTGTCCGGCGGATAAGGCGGACAGTCGCCGTGCGTTCAATAAAGGGAGATAACCGATGACGCAAAAATTATTGGTCGGCACCCGCAAGGGGCTGTTCGTTTTGCGAAAGAAAACCGGCGCTACGCCGTCGTGGCAGATCGAGAGCACGCACTTTCCGGGCGAGCCGGTATCGATGGTGCTGCATGACGCGCGCGATAACACGCTGCACGCGGCGCTGAACCTCGGTCATTTCGGCGTGAAGATGCGGCGTTCGCGCGATGACGGCAGTTCCTGGGAGGAGACGCCGGCTCCGACTTATCCAGTGCAGCCCGACGATAAGAAAGACGAGAAGCCGTGGACGCTGCAGCAGGTGTGGTCGCTCGAAACCGGCGGCCCGGATCGCCCCGGCGTGCTGTGGGCCGGCACTAATCCGGGTGGATTGTTTCGCTCGAACGATGGCGGCGATAGCTGGGAATTGATCCGCTCGCTGTGGGATCGGCCCGAGCGCAGCGAATGGTTCGGCGGCGGCTACGATTCCCCCGGCATCCATTCGATCTGCGTCGATCCGCGCAATAGCGATCATCTCAGCATTGGTATTTCGTGCGGCGGTGTCTGGCAGACGCGCGATGCCGGCGCGAGCTGGCAGGCGTTCGGCACAGGCATGATCGCCGACTACATGCCCGAAGGCCGGCAGGAAGATCCGAACATCCAGGACCCGCACCGACTGGTGCAGAACCCGGCGAACCCCGATGTGTTCTGGGTGCAGCATCACTGCGGCATCTATCGGAGCGACGACAACACCGCCCATTGGCAGCGGCTGTTTGCGCAGCCCTCGTCGTTTGGATTTGCCGTCGCGACGCACCCGCACGATCCCGCGACCGCGTGGTTCGTGCCCGCCGCGAAGGACGAGCTGCGCGTGCCGGTCGATGGCCAGTTTGTGGTCACTCGCACACGCGACGGCGGCGCCAGCTTTGAAACCCTGCGCAGCGGCCTGCCGCAGGGG
Organism: uncultured Spongiibacteraceae bacterium; assembly: GCA_965653955.1. Taxonomy (GTDB): domain Bacteria; phylum Pseudomonadota; class Gammaproteobacteria; order Pseudomonadales; family CAMLJR01; genus CAMLJR01. The sequence goes on along the minus strand of CBFHCK010000209.1, from coordinate 203 downwards.
CCGGCGTATGATCTGGTTTATCGCCACGGCATGGATGTCGATGCCACCGGCGATCGGCTGGTTATGGGCTCAACCACCGGCGGTTTATGGATTTCCGAAAATAGCGGCGACCACTGGGAGACAATCTCGGCGCATCTGCCGCCCATTTATTGTGTGCGCTTCATCTAACGCATACAGTCACGCGCTTTCGATAACCAATAATG
>CBFHCK010000208.1:0-5046 GCA_965653955.1 uncultured Spongiibacteraceae bacterium | reverse complement strand
ACCGATGCAGTACATGCCGAAGGCGCAAAAATTTCATTTCAAATCACCCACGGCGGTGCATTTGTTACAGCGCTGAAAATCGATCATGCGCTGATGAGCTCCTCTTCCGGTTTAAACAAGCCAGGGCTTTTTGTCGGAAATTTTTTCCGCCGCGAAATGACAGAAGACGACATGAATCGCGTCGCCACCGAATTCGTCGAAGCGGCGATCGTTTGCCGCGAAGCGGGATTCGACGCAGTCGAAATTCATATGGGCCATGGTTATTTGCTGAATCAATTTCTGTCGCCGCTCGATAACAAGCGCAAAGACCAATACGGCGGCTCGGCAGAGAATCGCTCGCGCTTTCCGGCGATGGTGTTACGACGAGTGAAAGAAGCTGTAGGCAATGAGTTGGCGGTGTTGGCGAAAATCAATGTCGCCGATGGTGTGCGTGGCGGCGCCACAGTCGAAGATGCGATTGTCACTGCAAAAGCGCTGGAAGCCGCTGGAGCGGACATGTTAGTGCTATCGGGCGGTCGCAATGTCGAATCCACATGGTTCATGTTCGGTAGCCGTATGAATATCGAAGAAATGCGAAAAGTATTGGGCAGCAATTTCATGTCGCTGCTGATGCTTCGCCTGGCATCCTTCGGTGCGCCGAAAATCCAGTTCAAGGAAATGTATTTTCGCGAGTATTCACGCAAAATTCGCGCGGCAGTGAGAATGCCGCTCGCCTATTTAGGCGGAGTCAAATCGCTCGCGAATGCGGAATTGGCAATGCAGGATGGATTCGAGTGTGTAGTGATGGCGCGAGCGCTAATTCACGACACAGCACTGATCAATAAATTCAAAAGCGGCGAGCGCACGCAATCGCTGTGTAACAACTGCAATGGTTGTGTGGCCTACATTTATCACCCTGGCGGCACGCGTTGCGTTTTAAATCCACCCAACGATGTGGCGCTCAACCAGCAACACGCCGCCGGATAATTGCTCAGGGACGCTCGTGATGCTGCGGCAAATGATCGGTGATGTCGAACCATTCGGCTTTCGATCCGACAAAAATATGCATCGCTGGCTTGTTCGTAATTTTTGTATCGAGCGTACCCATACGCAGCCTCAGCACATCGGGCATTGCATCGCGCCGCGAAAACAATTGTGATCCGCAGTTCCGACAAAACTGCCTGAATACGCCCGGTGAGGATTGATATTCGCCGAGTGCATCGGTGGCGCCAATCCAACGAAACGCTTTTTTATCGATCGGCGAATTGGTCGCAAACGCCGAACCATTCGCTTTGCGGCAATTCGAGCAGTGGCACATAACGATCGGTCCCAGTTCGCCATCGATTTCATAGTGCAGCGAACCGCATAAACAACTGCCTTTCAACATCACACTATCCTCCCAGTAACCCGCTCTTCGATACCGTTACGAATTCAGTTCGATTGCAAATGTCGAGTACCGGCAGACGTTTGCATTCAATTATCGTGATGCGCTCACCATCAATTCACCGACGATATTTTCTGCAGCAACATTTGCCGCTCCATTTCTACGCCGGCACGCAACGCAAACAAGGTAAAAATCGGCAATGTCGGCAGACCCGTATCCATCGGCTTGGCATCGAGACACGCAAGATGGCCGAGCACATTACCCAGACTGTCGCAGATCGGAATACCGAGGTAGCTCTCGTAACCTGCTTCTGCGGAAAACCGCTCGGCCACTGCGCACGGGATCAGCGTGAGTTGATTGTCTCCAATCGTGATATCGCAGGGCGTGCCGGCCAGTTCGTATTCGAGCAATTCGCCGTAGGCGCCATCCTTCCACGCGGCGATCATGCGTACACGAGTGGGCGGCCGATCGACGCATTGGGTAATGAACGCATATTGCACGCGCAGCGTTTCCGCGAAATTTTTCACGATGATCTTGAAAAAATCATCGCCGCGCGCGGCAATCAATCCATTCGAAATGCCGTACAGAATTTCTTCGGCACGTTTGCGAGTGCCGATCTCGCTATTCAGGCCGATGACTTTGTACGGCTTTCCGCTCGCGTTATGGACGGCGCGCGCACGAATCAAAAACCAGCGATAACTGCCGTCGCGATGCCGTAAACGGTGATCGCACTCGAGCGCAACGCAATCGCCCCGCAAATGCGCATTGAATTGCTGCAATACGGCAGCGCGATCGTCGGGATGAATGCGATCGTGCCATTCGAGCAGCGTATCGCCAATCGCCTCGTCGGTATAACCGAGCGCTGCTTTCCAGGTCGGCGAATAATGCACGCGGTCCGATTTCAAATCCCATTCCCACAGGCCGTCGTTGGTGCAGCGCAGTGCCAGCGAATAACGCTCCTCGGCTTCGCGTAGCGCCATTTGCGCCCGCTCACGCAATGCACGCTCATTCGCCAACGCAGCATCATCGCGCTGCAACGACGCGACCAGCGCATCGACTGCGCGCTGAATAACGCCGAGTGTGGTACCCATACGCGGAACTTTTGCATTCGTTCCATGGGCCAGCGCATACACGTATTCTGCGAATAACCGCAGCGGTCGAACGGCGCACCACTCAATCGCAAACAACGCCGCGATAACGATCAATACAGCAGCGCTGCCCCAATACCACCATGGCACGACGACACCGTACATCGGCAACAGGCCGCTCAGCGCCAACAGCGCTGCGGCAAGCAATACGGGAAGAATCATTTTGAGACGAAAGCTCATCGCATCCATCCGAGCGAATTGGTCGAAAGCAAAAAAGTCGATGTTATTTCGCTGGGGCGCGCAGCGGCAGCGTAAATAAAAAACAGGTGCCGCGACCGGGTTCGCTGCTAACGGTGATTTCGCCGCCGTGCAATTCGATCACCCGACGTGCGATGGCGAGACCCAACCCAGCGCCGCCCGAATATTCGCTGCGACTTTTATCGACACGATAAAAGCGCTCGAACACATATGGCAAGTCCTTCTCGGGAATACCGCTGCCGGTATCGCTGATCTGAATCTGAATGCACTCCGCCTGCGGATGCACCGTCAGCTCGACGCGGCCGCCGCTCGCGGTATGACGCAACGCATTCTCGAGCAGGTTTTCCAACACGCGTTCGAGCAGCGCGATATCGCCATTGATGAACGGGGCTGCCTGTGCGATGTGCGCAACTAATTCAATATTCTTTTTTCGAGCAGCGAGTTCGAATTTCTGTACGACATCCTGCGCTAATTCGGCAAATTGAAACGACTCGCAATTTAACCGCGTATCGCCTCCTTCGAGCTTGGTCAATTCGAACAATTCATTGACCAATGCGCTTAGGCGCTCGCTTTGCTTCACCGCAATTTCGACGTAATTATGTCGCTCGCTTTCGGACAGCGTCGCATCTTTCAATAACAGCGTTTCCAGATAACCGCGCAACGCCGCGAGGGGCGTGCGCAAATCGTGCGAAACGCTGGCAATCAATTCGCGACGAGCGGCATCGGTGCTTTGCAGTTCGCGCAACTGCGCATTGATGCGCGCAACCATGGCGTTATACGCCTGGCCGAGACGATCGATTTCATCGCCGGGATTTTGCATCAGCGCGAAATGCGCAATCGGTTCGAGTGGTTTATCGCGCTCGACCGGCTGCATCGCCGCCGCTAGAAGCCGCAACCAGCGCGTCAGAAATAATGTCGTCGCGATACCGGCCGAAATCGCGGCGAGCAAGCCGAGACCCATGAACCACATGCCCTGACGGCGAATCAGATCGAATTCCATCCGCTGGGCCACTGCGTCGTGCGAGCCGCCGCCAAGCACTACATACAAAAACCCTTTTTCTGAGCGATTGGCATCGATCGGCGCGGCGGAAAATACTTTGTGCCGCATGGCTTGTGCAGGATCGTCGCCGAACAATGGGAACATGGTGTCGCCGTGCACGAATTGCTGGATGGGTTCGACATCAATAGTGCGTTGCGCCGGCATCACGCCGCTCGCGGCAGCGACGACGTTGCCGCTGCCATCGAGCAGATAAACTTCGATATTCGGATTGATCGCCATGAATTGATCGAACTGACTCTGCAATGCTTCGGGCATTTGCTCCCAGCCGACATTTTTACTGAGAAAGCGCTGCACCAGCGTGCCGGCCAAATCCTTGTTCAGCGATTGCGTCACGGCAGCTTGATACAGCGAGAAACACCACATCTGAATGCAGAAAAATAACACGCCCATACCGCTGAGAAGCGCCACGATCAGCAGCATTAATCTTCCCTGCAATGTTCTCAGCACGATGTAATCGCACTATCGGAAAATTTATAACCAACGCCCCACACCGTCAGCACATAACGGGGATTGGCGGGATCGGTTTCGATTTTTGCGCGCAGCCGATTCATATGCGAATTGACGGTATGTTCGTAACCGCTGTGGGTGTATCCCCACACTTGATCTAGCAGTTGTGTGCGTGTGTAAACGCGGCCGGGATTTTGCGCGAGATGCAGCAGTAAATCGAATTCCTTCGCGGTTAGATCGATCGTCTCGCCATCCAGCCGAACCGTGCGTCGTTCGACATCGATATGCAGAGCACCGAGATCGATCACCTGCTTCGCTTTGACATCGCGTGCTTCGATGGCATCGACGCGTCGAAAAATCGCCTTTACGCGAGCGGTCAATTCGAGCACCGAGAACGGCTTTGTCAAATAATCGTCCGCGCCCATTTCGAGCCCGAGCACTCGATCGAGTTCGGATGATTTCGAAGTCAGCATGAGAATCGGTGTGTAATTCGATTTGGCGCGCAAATGTCGGCAGATTTCCAGCCCGTCGATTCCCGGCAGCATTAAATCGAGAATGATCAGATCGTAATTTTTTGCCTCAGCTTCAGCGAGACCGATACGACCATCGTGCGTCAGCTTGACTTGGCAATCGTTGTCTTTCAGATGCATGCCGATCAGTTTGGCGATGTCCTGCTGATCTTCAATAACGAGCACACTGCGCTTATGCATTTCTTTAATGCCCTCGTTTTTCTTTTTTCATTCTTCAATTCATGACGATTGCGATTTTTAATCGCAGACTCTTTCGATCATTACCTCAAAACCTGCGCGGCGCAAACGTAATTTATCCCC
>CBFHCK010000207.1:0-5102 GCA_965653955.1 uncultured Spongiibacteraceae bacterium | reverse complement strand
TAATCTTTCTTCGCAAGCGCTTTTTATCACTTCTTCAAAACTCGCTTGGTACCCTTCAGCGCGCCGATATTTTTGCTTACCGCTGCGCTGAAGGCCGGCGAATTATAGGTAGCGAAAAAGTGATGTCAACGAATGCGTGAAAATATTTTGGAATCGCCGATAAATAGAACAAAACGATTATTTTCTATTCGCGAATCGATGTGAATTTAACCAATTGAAGGCGAAGCTTCGGTATTCGCCACGATAGCAGCGCAACCATAAGTATCGAATACAGCACTGGCTGCCAATAATCCGATCGCACCAGCCAAATAAAATGAAGACATACAAGAATTGCAGCGGGATAAATCAATCGATGCAGCGATACCCAACGCCGACCTAATTTTCGCTGCGACCAGCGATTCGAAGTAATCGCGAGCGGCAGCAATAGCAACCAAGCCAACAACCCGAGAATGATATACGTGCGCTCATTGAGCGCCTTCAGCAACTCAGCGGAGGAAAAGCCGATTACATAGAAGAGCGCGCCTGCAAAATGCAAGGTTGCATAAAACCAGCAGAACAAACCGACAAGACGGCGCACACGAAGAAAAATATTATTGCCGGTTATTTCACGCAGCGGTCGAAGCAATAACGTAATCAACAGTAATCGTAGCGCCCATAATCCAAGCCCATCGACAAGCGCCTTTCCAGGATCGGGCCCGAGCTCATTATTCAAGCCGAGATAAATCAACCAGCTCAATGGCGTCAGCGATGCAACCCAAATACACGCCTTGATGAAAATGAGCACTCAGTAATACCTGCGCAGATTCATACCGCTGTATAGGTTGGCTACCTGATCGGCGTAACCATTGAGCATTTGCGTAGGAATTCTGTTCGGCGAGAACAACGTGCTCGGCAAGCGCCTTTCATATTTCTGACTCCAGCGCGGATGATCGACACTGGGATTTACATTCGAATAAAAACCATATTCGTTCGCCGCAAGCAAATTCCACGATGTTTTAGGCTGAGTTTCCTGCAATCGAATTTTTACGATCGATTTAATGCTTTTGAATCCATATTTCCACGGCACAACCAAACGAATCGGCGCGCCATTTTGATTTGGTAGAACGCGACCATACAAACCAACACTTAAAATCGTCAGCGGATGCATTGCCTCATCCATTCGCAATCCCTCGATATACGGCCAATCGATTAATCCCGTACGCGAACGCTGGCCACGCATTTGTTCAGGCGCATGCAATGTCGTGAACGCAACATACTTTGCGCGCGATGTCGGATTGAATTGTTTTAATAAAGCCGATAACGGAAAACCGATCCACGGCACGACCATCGACCAAGCTTCGACGCAGCGCAATCGATAGATACGCTCTTCGAGATCGACACCGCGTAATAAATCTTCCAGCGCATAGATGCCAGGTTTTTCGACTTCACCCTCGATCGCTACGCTCCACGGCGCAGTTTTCATAGCGCCCGCGTGCTCGGCAGGATCACCCTTATCCGTGCCGAACTCATAGAAGTTGTTGTAATGCGTCACGTCTTGGAAAGGCGTCAGCATTTCATTGGTGTATGCGCCAGCAATATTACTAGTGGCAGCCTTGCGATAATCGAGCGGTTTGAGATTGGATTGAGAATCGTCGGCGAAAAGCGAATGCGGCAACGAACTCGCAACCGCAGCGAGCGCCGCGCCTGACATGAATTCGCGGCGGCGCAAATAAATCGATTCAGGCGTTATTTCGGAGGGCAGAATATCGGTGGGTCGACGAATTAACACGACAGCTTTCCTCGCGGTGTTAGATCAAGAAGTCAGACACCGACGCTAACAGAATGCCTCGCGTCAATTTCTCACTTTTCTGTAAAAGATCGCTATGGGGCCAGAGGCGGCGTACAACAAAAATCCAAATAGCAGCGCTCTTTCCTGACCAACCATGAAAATACCGAAGCCGACGACGACTAAAAGCATCACCACGAACGGCACGCGACCACGCAAATCGAGCCCTTTAAAGCTGTGATATTTAATGCTGGAAATCATCAGAAACCCAACCACCGCAGTCAGGATCGCGCTGAAGAGCATCAGCGCGACGGGCAACTGCGTATCCACCCATCCTTCTTCCGCACTGACCCAAACAGTGGCTGCGACAACCGCCGCCGCCGCCGGGCTCGCCAATCCCGAGAAATAATTTTTATCCTGCGTATCGATTTGCGTGTTGAAGCGCGCCAGCCGCAATGCGGCACACGCCACATAGATGAACGCAACCGCCCAGCCGAATTTGCCCAGATCGTGCAGAGCCCAACTGAACATCACCAATGCAGGCGCGACGCCGAACGAAACCATGTCCGACAAACTGTCGTATTCGGCCCCGAACTTACTTTGGGTATTGGTGAGACGAGCGACGCGGCCGTCGAGGCCGTCGAAAATCATCGCGACAAAAATCGCGATCGCAGCGATTTCGAATTTGCCGTGCATGCCGGACACGATTGCATAGAACCCGGAAAACAAGGCGCCGGTAGTGAACAGATTTGGCAGCAAATAAATGCCCCGACGCCGCTCCTTACGACCATCCACCGAGATTTCTTCTTCGTGCTCTGCCACGGGCAGCAGGGTTTCGTAATGAATCGGCTCTTGCGGCTTATTCTGATCGTCGCTCATGGTTTCGTCCTAAATGTGAGGCGGCATCATAGTTTAAAACTCGCCGGGGTATGAAGCGCGCGCGGTATCCCAGAACGCTTTGACCAGCGGATTCTCCAAACGCTGCGCGGTTGTACAGAGTCCCACGACAAACGGCGCAAGCGCAGGTTGCGCATCGATGGTGCCGATAATGTCGCGCTGCGGGCTATTCGCCAGCACCAGCTCGGGCACAACACCGACGCCGAGCCCAAGCCCGACCATCGAAACAATCGCCTCATGCCCACTGACCTGCGCATAAATATTCGGCTTGATGCCGTGATTGCGATACCAGGCGTCGACACGCAACCGCGCCAAACCGCGCTCCGACACAATCAATGGCAATTGCGACCAGTCCGGCGCTTCAACATTGACCTGATCGCGCACGGCGCAAGCAAAGGCAGGCGCAATAAACACCAGCGGTGAATGGGCGAGCGTTTGCGCACGCAGCTTCTTCGGCAGTTTTTCAGGCAAAGCGGCGATCGCAAGATCTTCATCGCTATTAAGCACACGCTCAATCGCATCGGCCTGATCGCCGGTGTGCAACTTCAATTCGATCGCCGGATAGCGATTACGAAAATTCGACAACAATCGGGCGAGAAAACTGTACGCCGCCGTCACCGAACAATAGAGGCTGATTTCGCCGTGCAGCGACTGATAGTGCGGCTGCAAACTGTCGACGAATCCATGCCACTCCGCCAGCTGCTGCTGTGCGTATTGCAATAACGCTCCCCCTGCCGTCGTTAGTCGCACGCTGCGCTTGTCGCGCTCGAGCAGGCGCTGCCCGACCTCATCCTCCATCCTCTTTATGGTGCGACTAATCGCGGATGAACTCAGATGCATGCGCTCGGCGGCTTGACCAAAGTGCAACGTCTCGGCCAGCACTACGAATAGCTCCAGCTCACGCGTATCCATTCCCACCTCGACTTGATGAGCTAAGGCTTGTTGCGAAATTCGCAACACTGTGTCGCGAATATATCATTTTACGCAACGATAAGATTGGCGTATTTTTGTCCACCTGTTTCAGCCGCAGCTCGGCTCTATTATCAGCAAAGGAGTTTCACCATGGGTCAGAACTACTTCAACAGCCTGCCATTCCGCCGTCAGATCGAAGAGCTTGGCCAATGCCGCTTCATGGCGCGCGATGAGTTCGCCAACGGCTGCGACTACCTGAAGGGCAAAAAAGTGGTCATCGTCGGTTGCGGCGCGCAAGGTCTTAACCAGGGCCTCAACATGCGCGACTCCGGCCTCGACATTTCTTACGCGCTCCGCGCCGATGCGATTGCACAGAAACGTCAATCATGGAAAAACGCCAGCGAGAATGGCTTCAACGTTGGCACTTACGAACAATTGATTCCAACTGCCGATCTGGTGTGCAACCTCACACCCGACAAGCAACACACGTCGGTCGTCAGCCAGGTCATGCCGCTGATGAAGCAAGGTGCTGCACTCGCGTACTCGCACGGCTTCAACATCGTCGAAGAAGGCATGCAGATTCGCAAAGATCTCACCGTCGTGATGGTTGCACCGAAATGCCCAGGCACCGAAGTACGCGCTGAATACGTGCGCGGTTTCGGCGTACCGACGCTGATTGCGGTGCATGGCGAAAACGATCCGAACGGCAATGGCCTCGAAATCGCGAAAGCGTATGCGGCAGCAACCGGCGGTCATCGCGCGGGCGTATTGCAATCGTCGTTCGTCGCCGAAGTGAAATCGGACTTGATGGGCGAGCAAACTATTCTCTGTGGTATGCAACAAACCGGTTCGATTCTGTGCTTCGAAAAAATGGTCGCCGAAGGCATCGAACCCGGCTACGCATCGAAACTCGTTCAGTACGGCTGGGAAACCATCACCGAAGCACTGAAACACGGCGGCATCACTAACATGATGGATCGCCTGAGCAATCCGGCAAAACTCAAAGCGTTCGAAATCGCTGAAGAACTGAAAACCATCATGCGTCCGCTGTATCAAAAACATCAGGACGACATTCTGTCGGGCGAATTTTCGCGCACGATGATGAAGGATTGGGCCAACAACGATGACAACCTGTTGACTTGGCGCGCACAAACGCTTGAAACCGCGTTCGAAAAAACTCCCGCCGATGCAAAAGCAAATATCAGCGAACAGGATTTCTTCGATAAAGGCATTCTGATGATCGCCATGGTCAAAGCCGGCGTCGAACTCGCGTTCGAAACGATGACCGAAGCGGGCATGCTCGCGGAAAGCGCGTACTACGAATCGCTGCACGAAACACCGTTGATTTCGAATCTGATCGCGCGCAAAAAACTGTACGAAATGAACGTGGTTATTTCCGACACCGCGGAGTACGGCTGCTACTTGTTCGATCAGGCATGCCGCCCGCTGCTGAAAGATTTCATGAGCAAAGTCAGCACCGACATTATCGGTCGTGGCCTGAACGTGAAAGACAACAGCGTCGATTACC
>CBFHCK010000206.1:0-5109 GCA_965653955.1 uncultured Spongiibacteraceae bacterium | reverse complement strand
CATGAGGACGGAGCATTTTTCCCACGTAATAGGAATAACAGATAAATTCCGTCCTCCAGTAAATCCTTTATCGACGGAGAGGGCGGGGTGGTTGCCTTGTCGTTGTCGGTATTTGAGGATGCACTGAGCGGGGAAGCTAAACTGTTCATAACGAATTATCCATTTAAGTTACGTAATTGCTCGTTCTATTAAAATGATTTGAAAGCGCGATCCCGGGCTCAGCGAAATACCGCAATCAGTTCGACTTTTATATCTTGCAATGTATGCGGAATATATAAACAAATACTCCGTGATGCTTTCATGCGATCGTATATAGCGCTGCCTGGCTGGAGCGCAAAATAGACATTGCCGATTCTTACTGGAATGGCGCTTGGTGTTTGATTCGCATGCGAAAGTTTTACACCCGGCAAAGCGGAATTAAGAACTTTTTCGACATCTTCCGGCGATCCTACTTTTAGCTTCAGAGGCACCGTCTCGATAATCGTTGCAGCGGATTGCCGGCTTTCTACTGAAATATAGAAGTCGACATCTTCGAGCAAATTGTCGCTTTCGAGTTGCCCGACATACAGCGAGGGTCGGATCGTAGTCAGTGGAATTACCATATATCGGCTGGAAATGACCGTATCGAGTAAGGTATGAATCGATTGCTCTAGCGCCGTAAAGGTTAGAGTCAGGTTTTCATGGTTATACGCCGGAATATCCATCAGCGACGCGCTCGAGGAAAACGTCATTAGTTCGCCATTCAATTCGGCCATGGCCAGATAGAGCTGTTGCGGATGTGTCAATGGTGATTTGAGTAAATGACTGAGGCGAGGAAAATTTCTGTTTACGGTGTGCAGCAACCAGAACGATGAGATATCCGAGGTGGAATACTCAGCGACGTTTTTTGCCCGTTCGCGATGTCGACTCATCAGTGCTTGGCTCTTAACGAAGAGCATATCGAGCAGGCGACGCAGAATGGACGTTAATGTCTCGCTGCCGTGAATATCCAGCAGCGGCGGAATGTACCGCTCTGAAAGAGACCATACGCCGCTGGGAGCTAGCGTAATTTTTCCGATCGGTAAGCAAAAATAACCGTCGCGATTTTCGCTTTCCGTCATCAGCACGAGCTGGTGCTGCAAAACCGACAATTCAGCTTCTAATCCCGACGTAAATAAATCCGGCGATTTTATATTTTCCACTGAATAGCGCACTGGCTGCGTGGCCGAATGTCCGGGCTCGATCGTATTGGCGCCACGGCCATTGATAGCGGGGAGCCCAAGATAGATTGTACTTTCGGTACCAATCGTTGGGATGTCGCGCAAATGGCGCGCGGAGGGCGTCGGATCGTTTGCGGGAATATTAAACGCAGTGCCATCTGGTAGCGTGCCGGCAGCGCGTTCAACGAGAAGCGTGCCGATAGCCAGTGCAGCTTCGTCAATGGTGATGTGTTTAAGGCCTGATGGATACGCATGGCGATACGAAATCGCCTGACCCAGCAGCCATTCCTGATGAATTAATTGTTGTTGGAAATGTTGCGGGCGGAGGAACATTCCCTCGCCCCAAAGAACTCTATGGGCACTTGTCACTGCGGATCCTTGTCCATGCAAGTCGGACTCAAGTTAGAAAATGACGTTCAAATGTCTATCGGCAATTGCAATTAAGGGTGAACGAGAGGCTCGACCGTTTTAGCGGTATTTGCCGCCGACGATGCAGTTTCAGAAATCGAACGTGCCTTGGTAAGTGCCGAGTCGGTGGTTTCAGATAGGTTTTTAGTTTTATCGGGGTTTGAGTCGGCAGGAGAGGCTTCTCTCGCGGATGATCCATCGTTAATTGCGCCGACAGTCATAGCGCTGGTGGCCACCGCGGTTGACGAACAGGATGGCTCCCCGCCATTTCGTTGACCCGGTATGGAATCGATATCAACACCATTTACCGTCATGTAGCAATTACGCAGCACAATCGAAACGGTCTTCTTCTTCGCGCTCCAAAAGCCCTTCTTTCGCATCTGTTCCGCAGGAATCAAATACCGCCACTGCTGATCCGCCGGCATACGATAAGCTGCGACAATGCCGATAAAGTGGGCGTCGGGTGCAAGCTTTGCGTCAATGAATTGTTTGCTGCCCGGCAAAACGACAAATTCGGATTTGGACACTAAATCTTCGCCGAACAATTCGGCATCGGTTTTACCCGAAACAAAATCTTCAAAGGTGAGGCGCGCAAAGGTCTGCCGGTCTTTAAGCTGATAGACATTCATGACGACCGATAACGGGCGTTCGGTAAGGTCGAGATTAAGCCTAGCGTCGGCTTCGCTGTAGAGTTGGTAGTCAGTCAGCTGCGTTTTATTACTCGAGCAACCGGAAAGGACGAGGGGAATTACGACGAGCGCGGCAAAGTGCCTGGCCATCCCTGCAGTAGTCATGTTGTCACCTGGTTAACAGCGTTCCATCTGTGCTTGATTTTTCGTGGCAATACGAAAAAAAAGCGCTCTGAGTGGAGATTATCATCAATGGAAATGGCATTCCAAGCTCATGGAACTTGAATAAGCAGGAAATGCGGGGATAGCAAGTTTGTTATGTGACGCTGTTCAGAAAATTTTATATTTTGTCATGTTCTTAAAAAGTATTGCTTGCTAGTGACGCGTATGATTTTGGTAGTCTACTCACCGTACGCGAAAAACAATAATTCGAAATATTTAAAAACGCGTAACCGTAACTTCGAAATTCAGGACGATTACAAATGATTTTATGGATAAAAATTCCTCCCCTTCCTTCCACCTATGATTTTTAAAAACGCTTAAAATTTTTCGAAATTCGGATTTATTGCTGTCTCATGGATTGAAAGATGCTTCGCTTGTTACGCAATTTAAAATTACTCTCGGCCATCGGCTTCGCTCTCGTCATCGCAACGATATGGTTGTTCGGCTATGTGTTTGGGTTAAACACGTTAGAGCAGCGCTTGATAGCGATTGTCGCCGTGATGATTTTTTGGGTGGTGGCATTACTGGTGGGGCGTGTGTTTACGCTGCGAGCGGGTGCCGTAGTGGAGCGTATGTTTCGCGCGCAGCTCGACCAGGCCGTGATGCAGGCGACTCCCGAGCAACGCGGTGAAATTGCATTATTACGTAAGCAATTACTAGAGGCGATCAGCACACTCAAAAAATCCAACCTCGGTCATACCCGCGGAAAAGCCGCGCTGTACGAGTTGCCCTGGTACATGATTATCGGGCACCCAGCCGCCGGCAAGAGCAGCGCTATCCAGAATTCAGGATTAACATTTCCACTTGATCAGGGGTCGCGCGCTATTCGCGGTGTGGGCGGAACTCGAAACTGCGATTGGTTTTTCACTACGGAAGGCGTACTGCTTGATACCGCAGGTCGTTATTCCGTTCAACCGGAAGATCGCACTGAGTGGCTGGAATTTTTGCATCTGCTCAAAGCGAACCGCCCACGCACGCCGATAAACGGAATTTTGGTTGCTATTTCGTTTCCTGAGCTTGCGCAATATAAAAGCGAGGGCTTTGCCGAGTACGCGCGTCAAATTCGCGCACGCATTAACGAGATTGATCGAGCGTTTTCTCGCAAGGTGCCGGTCTACTTATTTTTCACAAAGATTGATCTATTAGGTGGCTTCGCGCAGTTTTTCGAAGATATGACGGAGAAGCAGCGCTCTCAAGTCTGGGGGGCGACGCTATCGCACGAGCAAGCGGAAAAAACGGCTGATATCGCCGCGATGGTTTCGGCGGAATTTGAAAAGCTGTTTCGCGGCTTGGCGGAAATGGGTAACGAGAAGCTCGCAATTTCTCGAGGCGATATTTCTCGACCTGCGTTGTTTGCGTTTCCTATTGAATTTAATTCGATGCGCAGTGCGGTTAGTCGATTCGTCGAAATTCTTTTCGAAGATGATCCTTACCACACGCATCCACTATTACGCGGATTTTATTTCACCAGTGCCTTGCAGGAAGGTTCGCCAAAAATTCCTGCTGGTGCACGTGTTTCGTCGAAATTCGCTCTTGCCGGCGCCGAATTTTCTACGACAAAGGCACCCAAGAGCCAAAGCTATTTTTTACGCGATCTGTTTCGGGATGTCATATTTCCCGATCAGCATCTAGTCAGTCGACAAATAAAAACTGCGCGCAGCCATACCAGGTGGGTTGGATTGCTCGCGGGGGTCTTTGTTTTTTCCATCGTGGTCGGCGCATGGGGCTGGTCTTTCTATCACAACCAGCAACTGATCAATGAAATCACGAATGAGCTGACGCTGGCAGATTCTGCAGATATGAAAGAGCGTCTCGACAGACTCAATACTATTCAAACGCGCCTGAAAGCGCTGGAGCAGGGCCGGCCCGGCGCGATGGGATTCGGTTTGTATCAAGGCGAAGAGCTCGTCAGTCGATTGCAAAGTATATACGTTGCCGAGATCTCGCAATTGCTGTTAGCACCTGTGAAAAAGGATATTGAAACCCGTTTGTTAACAGTGGCCGGCAGTAGCACACACATCAATAATGACGCGGTGGCGGACGCGCCAAAGCTTTCGACGGAACAATATTACGACGACCTGAAAACGTATTTAATGATGCATCGTAAAGAGCGTTTGGAAGCGTCGTATCTTTCCGAGCACTTAATGCAGCATTGGAAAAATTGGTTGGACGAAAATAGAGGTTCTTCTAGTCAAGAAAATATCCACCAAGTGGCGAAAGCCATTGTTGAATATTATGTTTTACGGTTTCCTCTATCATCGACTCCTATTATTGAAAATCAAGAGGTCATCGTCGTCGGAACTCGCCAATATCTCAATGGCGTAATACAAAAAATATCACCGAAGGACCGAATTTATAGCGAGCTGATTTCGCAAGCTACTAATAAATATCCACGACTTACCGTAGCGCGTGTTTTAGAAAACGCGGGCGTCGATTTAATCAGCGGAAGCTATAGCGTTTCACCCGCTTATACGCGCGCAGCCTGGGAGGGTTATATGCGACAGGCAGTGGACGACGCTAGTAGAGGAACCTTCAAGGATGATGACTGGGTTCTCGAAAATAGCGGTGGAGTGCCGCAGCTTAATGCCGAGAACTTCGAGAATAATAGGCGCGAACTGCTGGCGATGTATAAAGCGGCATATACCAGCGAA
>CBFHCK010000205.1:0-5162 GCA_965653955.1 uncultured Spongiibacteraceae bacterium | reverse complement strand
AGTATCATTTCTGCCATCGCGCGTGATGCTTGGTAGTGCTCCTCAACTGCGAGCACGCTAACGGCAAAACCACCGAACGAGCATCCGACCGCAATATTCTGAGCGAAGAAACTGCGAACGAGCATTTTCGGAGCGGCAGCAAACCGCGGATCTCCCCCGTGAGCAAGCACGGCTAGCGCGCTTCCGCTATGGCGTCGGTTTCAACCATCTCTGGAATTTCCTGAGGCCATCGACCCAAAACGCATTCCGGGGGAACGATATCGCTAAGCCCGCCTGTTTTTGTGGTATCCGTATAAAAACCGAGCGAATAGTTACCGAACGAGTACCCCAGCAAATCGGTCAGATCTTGATCGAAGTTTTTGGCGATCTCCGGAGGACAGGAGAGATATTGATTTTCCTCTTGGCGCAGCCAGCCGAGCGTGTAGGTGACATTGAGCGCGACGCGCGGCGTGGTACCGCGGTTCTCACCGCCGCTATGAATCACCGTACCGTTATAGAGGAGAACCGAGCCAGCTTTCATTACGGCCTGGACGCTCTCGTCGCGCCGGGCTTGGCGCTTGAAACCCCATTTGTGGCTGCCGGGTACGATATGGGTGGCGCCATTCTCTTCAGTAAAATCGCTCACCGCCCAGATGCCATTGCATTGCGGCTCGATGCCTTCGGGAATGACGCCGCCGCTATCGTCGCCGCCCCAAACGAAGCGGTCGCGGTGCAGCGGCTGCGCGCCTTGCCCTGGAAGAATAGTGATCAGCTGAGTGATGTTGAGCTGAATACGCGAGCAAAATTGGCGCAGCGTCGCGTTCGCAGCACCAAGGGTGAGCGGATTCAAAGCGATTTCCCGCACCGCCGCAGAGCGTGCGATCAGCCCACCCGTACGCCGGGTCTTACGACCGGACCAGTCATCGAGCCCATCCGGTGTCTTATCGATAAGCGGCAGAAGTTCCGCCTGCAACGTCTGCAGCTGCTCCGGCGACAGAACGTCGCGGATGATACAAGCGCCATCCCGCTCCATGGCACGCACGATGTCCTCAACGGTGCAATCGGGGCTAAGTACTTCAAGACTCATACAACAATTACTCCAAATGAATTCCCGTATCGGGTGGGGTGGCGTGACATTTAATCGAGCTTGGCAGCAAGACTATTACGAATGTTGACTACCGTCAACAGTTGCGCTGAATAATTTCAACATTGAAACGGGCACATTTATTTGGGCACTTTTTCTATCCCACAAAAACAAAAGCCGCTCTGCAATGCAAAGCGGCTTCGCCCAACAGCATATGACTACCTAGCCAAAATCATGCCGCCTGCATCTGGTGGGGACCAGGCGCTTCTGGCGGATATATCAGCGGCGTGCCGACATCGTACGTCTGAGTTAAGAGATTGACGAAAGCGGCGTCGTGCAGTGGTTCGGACGGCTCCTGGAACTTTATGCCGCGCGCGCGCAGATCTTGAATGAAAATATCGAACACCTTGTCATGAGTGAGGTCGTCGCTGTGATCCATCGTCTTTTTCAGCTCAGTAAAGTCCTCATAAACATCAGCGCTCCAATGCACTAAAAAGCGCGTCTCTTCGGCTGGAATACGCTGAATCACTTTGCCATCGGTGGTGATCTGCCAACCATCCGCCACTTCAGGATCGGCGCCGAATACCGAATTGAACGCCAGCCCTTGGGGATGACGCATTTCGAGCGGGCCATTCGCTTCTGCGCGGTGATACATCATTTCGGCCTGCACGAGCACGCCGTTGTTCCACATCGGCGAAGGCAAGCGCTTCGGTTGAGCGAGCGGACCCTCAGGCCAGTAGGTAAAACCGCCGCCAATTTTGCCGGGGTAGAACCACGTAATAACCTGGGCCATTTTTTTCAGATATGGCTTAAACAAGCCCGATTTACCCATCGTGTTCGCCAGCCAAATCGGCGAATTCGCGTGGGTCAGGCCGCGGAAGTTAACACCGTCGAGATGCGCGGGATCGTGACAATTGGCCGGACCTTGGATATTGAACAGCATCATCATCGGCTGCGCGTACTTCGCACTCCAGTACGAGCGGGCATACTCCAGAAACTTGCTGTTGTAGAAGCAATCTTCGAGCTCCGGGTAATAACAGGTGCCGTGCTCACCCAGATAGCCCCGAAAATGGGTCGTTAAGAACATATCAAAAGTCGGTGTGACGCCTTCCGGCATGTTGCCGGACAAAGTCGCTACCACTTCCTCGGCAGAGGCAAAATGCTGAGCCAGAATTAATTTCCACGGCCCTTCTCGGCGCACCACTTCGACCAGGCGACGGTGCTGATCGTCGGTATAAATATTATCGAGCAAGCGCGGTTCAGAAACCGGGCGAAGGGAATTCGCAAGTTCAACATTCATGGGGACTATCCTCTCGGGTTTTCTTTGATGTTCGCGGCGCCAGCGTGGGAATATCCACTGGCTGCGGTACAAAAAATGCGGAATATACTGCGTAAAATCATCAGCAGGCGCACTGTAAAAGCGGTGGCAACGCTATCAACAAGGTTCACGCCCGTCAATAATGGATTGTCACCGACACTTCGAATCGCCATACCCTTCAGTTTATAACCACTCCGACACCATTGCCCTTAACAAACGTTAATGCCGACGCGGCATGGACACACGCACCGTTCGCGATGTTAAAAACTCATCGTTCAAAATAAAATTTAATCTAAATTTTCCGCCCGCATAGCCTTGCACCGCATTGGTTTCTATCAAGAAATTTTTTGTACCACGATCGGCAGTAATCACTACCGGTGTCTCCGCTAAGACCAGAGGATCATCCGGCGCACCCAAAAGAGTCACGAGCGTGGCTTCCGCTTCGCCGACAAAAGCCCTACCGAAATTGCGATAGCCAATCTCCACCATGAACACATTGCCGCCATCACTTGGCGAAAATTGATTGTTCACCAACGTGCCTGGCGTTATTGAAACGGAGGAAATCTCAGGTTTCGTCGATTGAGCACTTCCGGAAGTTTTTGCGGCGCTCATCGGCGAAGAGCTCGTTTCCGATAAATCATTTTTCCGGGAGGAAACAGCGGGCACGGTGTCACTCGTCGAGGCTGCGGTTTTCGACGAGTCAATTACTGACGATGCGGTAGGCTTTGGCGCGTCCATCTGCTCCGGCTCGGCGGGCGCATCTTCTTTTTTCTGACGGTCACGATCCGCGCGCGCAACTAAATATCTATATCGCGCACTATCCGCTGCCTCCGGAAATAAACGTGCGACAACTTCGAGAGCTTTTACCGCGCTGGCATCGCCCTCCTCCAAAACAATCGTTTGCAGCTCCGACAAGCTTCTTTCTTGCAGCTGCTTGAGCCCGGTTTGCGCCGCTGCATTATTCGGATCGTCGACAAGCTTCGCGCGATAAACTTGAACCAATTGCTCCAATAATTCAGGACGACTGCGCAAAGATATATCGGCAGCGGGAATCGTTATCGCTTGCGAATCTGCAACCTTCACATCGTCTGTCGCCGCACTGGCCTGCAAATCATTTGCAGGTTGCTCACTGCTCGTCGGCGACGGTGAGCGCGCTTCGCTTTCCATTGACTCCGTATCTGTCACCGGCAATGAATTCTCATTACGCACAACCTGCCCGGTCGATTGAACATTGGCGCCCACTTCCATTTGCGGAGGGCGACCCACCGCAAAAAATACCAGCCCTATGCCAGCCACGATCATCAACAACAGTACAGCGGGATGCATCAGGCCGAAGCGGCGAAACTTGCGACGGCTCATACTGGAATCACGCGAGAATCGACGCGAGGGTTCGGCGGTACGCCCATGAAATTCGCTCCCGTAACCGAGCCGCGAAACCGCCGCTTTTTGCCGCTCGATAGCTGAAGGCCGCACATTCTCCGAGCCATTCGGATTTTCCGCATTTCTGTCGGCATGATTTTTTGAATCGAGATCTTCCATACTTCCCCTACTCTCCAGTTATCGCCGCTTAGTATTGTAAAAGCGTCGTAAGTTTCCGAAGCTCGCTATTTTTGGAAGCTAGTAAAAACTAATAGAAGCCAGGATATTGTGAGATGGACTAGCATTACCCGTACCGCTTTAAACAGCCCAGGTATGAGAATTTACGGATGAGCTCGGCATCGAAATTAGCTTCTTCACTACGCATTCCACCCCGTCCCGATACGCTGACACAGGTCATGCAGGAAATCGGTGCGGATTCACCCAATCTGGGCAAAATCGGCCAGCTGATAAAGAAGGACGTCACGCTCTTTGGTGCTATTTTGCGGCTCGTGAATTCGCCAGCGCTGGGCTTTCAGGATGTTAAAACCATCGATCGCGCAATCATGCTGCTGGGCATCAAGCGTGTGGGTCAGCTGGTGCAAGTTATTTCGCTGCAAAACACATTGTCGGCGAAATTAAAAATTAATCGCTTCTGGGACACCGCCGCAGAAGTCGCCGAAATCACCTCGACGCTCGCCAGACAGCTTACGGGCATATCGGTAGACGATGCATATGCGACGGGGATGTTTCATGACTTCGGCATTCCGTTAATGGTGCAGGCATTTCCCGATTTCAAGGAGCTGATGGCGGAAGCCAACGCCAATCCCGACGCCGATCTCGCGGTAATGGAAACGCAGCTGTATGGGTTCAATCATTACGATGTCGGTTACGAGCTTGGCCGACAATGGTTGTTGCCGCCGTCTATTAACTTTGCCATTCGTTATCAACCGCAACTTGTCGAAGTGCTTTCCGACAAAATTGCCATCGACGATATCGAAACGGTGAAGCCTTTATTGGCGTTACTTGAAATGGCAAAAAATATCAGCGCGATGTATCGAAAATACTGGCGCTCGCAAGATCAGGACCAAGCAATAGATATCGAGCCATTGGCCTACGAATATTTCGATTTAAGTTTGAGTGATTATGTGGAGATGCGTGACAACTACATGCAGGAAATGGCGGCCGGGCGTTAACCGCAGCCGCATAAAAAAACTCATCCTTGACCTCAATCCTTGAGTTACTGCTCCGAGCACCTTCTGCATCGCGATTCGTGAACGGCGATTACATATATTCGCTTGTCTCGTTCGCGTGGAGTTAATATATCAAATTGGTTTTAAAACATTGTGACGGCGTACTCAAACTCAACAATCACCACTGAACCTGTTTAATTAGCTGTTACTGCCACTTAAAAAGAGAGTTTTT
>CBFHCK010000204.1:0-5221 GCA_965653955.1 uncultured Spongiibacteraceae bacterium | reverse complement strand
GGAGGCTAAGCCACAGCCTTCTGGCGCGGTTCCTTCGACCTCTGGCGCGCCGAAAGCGCCGGTTCCTGAGCCGAAGCCTGCACCTCAGCCACCTCAGCCAAAAACCCGGCCGGCACCCGAAGCCAAGGACGAAAAGCCATTGCCGCCGCTGGAACCCGGCAAGATGCGCAGCCTCTTCGACCCGATCGACGATTGATCGAAGATAAAAAGCCCGCTATGGCGGGCTTTTTTTATGCCTTCTATTTATTGCGCGCGCCCATCGCTCAGCACATTGCCTAACGCTACCGTGAGTTCCGCCAGTGGCGGTATGGCGACGAGCCCTGCAGCATCCGCATAGGCTTGAAGATTCATCGTTAATAAGGCAGCGGGCGAATGGCCCGTGGATGGCAGCGAATGCAATGCGGACTCGATCGCGCGCAGTTGCACGGCTTCCGCTTCGAGCTCAAGCGTTTTCGCATGACGGTAGATTTCATTGTCAGCGGCGTGCTCCTTCAAATAGCGGCGCACCGAACGCAGCGGCACCACGCAATGCATCCGCCAATCCGCGCACAGAGCAATCGCTGCTGCCGCATCATTGCGTTGCCAGTATTGCCCCCGCGCCGCTAACCACGCGGCGGCGAGCAGCAAATTCACATCGGCCCCGACGCTGTCCTGGGCGGCGAGACAATTCTCCGCCACGCCCGGTTGCGCATAACAGCGCGATGCGAAATCCCAGAGCGATTCGGCCATTTATTTTTCCCTTGTCTATCGAAAACGAAGCCGGAAACGAATAAGGCGCGGCTATAATCCGCGCCCATGATTGAACTGCAGTCCATAACTTTACATCGCGGCAACAAAATTCTGTTGCAGGATGCCAGCCTCCGCATTCACCCCGGCGAGAAAACCGCGCTGGTCGGCGCCAACGGTGCCGGTAAGACCAGTGTGTTTCTGCTGCTGCAAGGGCGTTTGCAAGTCGATAATGGCACGCTTTCCATTCCGGCTCAGTGGCGCATTGCGCATATGGCGCAGGAAGTATCAGCGGATGCCCGCAGTGCGCTCGACTATGTGCTCGATGGCGATACCGAATTGCGTCGCATCGAGACGGCGCTCGCCGAAGCCACCGACGACGAACAGTTGATGCACCTGTACGGCGAGCTCGATGCGATCGATGGTTATAACGCCAATCGCCGCGCCGAACAGCTGTTGCACGGGCTAGGTTTTCCGAACGAGCAATGGCAACAGCCGATCAGCTCCTTCTCCGGCGGCTGGCGCATCCGTTTGAATCTGGCGCAGGCGCTGATGTGCCCGTCAGATCTGCTGCTGCTCGACGAGCCAACCAACCACCTCGATCTCGATGCGAGCCTGTGGCTCGAACAATGGCTCGCGCGCTATCGCGGCACGCTGGTGCTGATTTCGCACGATCGCGATTTCATCGATAACACTTGCGAACAGATCGTTCACATCGAAAATGCGCAGCTCTTGCGCTATCGCGGCAATTATTCGGCGTTCGAACGGCAGCGCGCCGAGCGGCTGGCGCAACAGCAGATTGCCTTTGAGAAACAGCAAGAGCGCATCCAGCACATTCAGAAATTCGTTGCGCGGTTCCGTGCTCAAGCCACGAAAGCCAAACAAGCCCAAAGCCGTTTGAAAGAATTGGATCGGATGGAGGAACTCGCGCCGGCGCATGTCGACTCGCCGTTCGATTTCGCGTTCCCGGTGCCGGATCGTTTTTCCGATCCCCTGCTGAATCTCAGCCATGCGACGCTCGGTTACGGCGATAAAGTGTTGCAGGCAAATTTGAATCTCAGCATTCACCCCGGCTCGCGCATCGGTTTGCTCGGTGCCAACGGCGCGGGTAAATCGACGTTGCTGAAATCGCTGGCCGGCGCATTGCCGTTGATCGCGGGCGAGCGCGTCACCGGCGAACATCTGCGACTGGGTTATTTCACCCAGCATCAGCTCGAAGCGCTCGATCTCGATGCGAGTCCGGCACTGCATATCCAGCGCATGAGCCCGAAAGCGCGCGAACAGGAAATTCGCGATTTTCTCGGCGGCTTCAATTTTCGCGGCGAAGCGGCGCTGACCCCGATCCGTCACAGCTCGGGCGGCGAAAAAGCGCGGCTGGCACTGGCGTTGATCGTCTGGCAAAAGCCGAATCTGCTACTGCTCGACGAGCCGACCAACCATCTCGATCTCGAAATGTGCCACGCGTTGACGGTGGCGCTGCAAGAGTTCGAAGGCTCGGTGGTGGTTGTTTCGCACGATCGCCATTTATTGCGCAATACCGTTGAAGAGCTGTTGCTGGTGGCTGACGGCAAGGTCACTGAGTTCGATGGCGATCTGCAGGATTACAGCAACTGGCTGCTGAAGGAGGCGCGTGCGCAGAAGCAGGCCGCCAATGCCGCAGCGAAAGAAACAGCGCTGAAAGAAAAAGAAGCAGCAAAAAATGAAAAGAAGGCCGAGCGGCAACAATCCGCCGAGAATCGCAAGCAGCTCGCGCCGTTGAAACAGCAATTGCAGAAAATTGAACGCGAAATGGAATCCACGCAGAAAAAACTGGCGACGCTCAATGAACAGCTCGCCGATACCGCTTTGTACGAAGCCGCGAACAGCGCGCGCTTGCAGACGCTGCTGAAAGAGCAGGGCGTCTTGCAGCAACAAGTGTCCGCATTCGAGGAGCAGTGGTTGGCATTGCAGGAAGAAATCGAGCGCGCCAGCACCTGATTGAGCACCGCATTAATTATCGCCATCCCCGCGTAAATTATTTTTGCCTGAAATTATTGTTAGGAAGAATCCTGAATGAACCACGCAAATCCGATGGTGTTGCTCACCGGTGCATTTGGCAATCTGGGGCAGCGCGTGCTGACTAAACTGAAAACCAAAGGCTATCGCGTCCGGGCGATGGATCTCGACACGCCGCTGAATCGCAAAGGCGCACAGAACGCGGCCGGTAATTACGATGAAGTGCAGTGGGCGGATATTCGCAAAGTCGACTGGTCCGAAGCGCTGCGCGGCGTCTCGTCGATCATTCATTTGGCCGCGATCATTCCGCCGCTGACCGACGATGCGCCCGCGCTGGCCGAGGCAGTCAATGTCGACGCATCGGTTCGCCTGATCGAAGCGCTGGAACAGCAAGTGCCTCCGGTTCCGCTGGTGTTCGCGTCATCGGTAACCGTGTTTGGA
Organism: uncultured Spongiibacteraceae bacterium; assembly: GCA_965653955.1. Taxonomy (GTDB): domain Bacteria; phylum Pseudomonadota; class Gammaproteobacteria; order Pseudomonadales; family CAMLJR01; genus CAMLJR01. Next base: position 2,059 of record CBFHCK010000204.1, on the reverse strand, counting down.
TATCCCACCACGCACACGCTCAAACGTGCGGAAGATGAGCCGAAGCCCAGCGACAATTACACGCGCCACAAGGTGGCAGTTGAACAACGCCTGTCGGCGAGCACGATTCCATGGACGGTTGTTCGCATCGGCGCTTCGATCGATGGTAATCGCACCACCGGTAAAGCAATGGTGCAACGTATGTTCGCGACCCATCCCGATAATCCGGTCGAATACGTTCATCCCGACGATGTCGCGACGGCAGCGGTGAATGCGCTCGATAACCCCGAAGCGTTACGCCGTATTTTCCTGCTCGGCGGCGGCAAATCCTGCCAGGTCACTCAATACGATTTATTGTCGGCGTCGCTGGATGCGATGGGCATCAAGCTGCCGAAAGACATGCTGGGCAGCGAGCAGTTCTATACGCATTGGATGGACACCGCCGAAAGTCAGCGCGTGCTCCAGTTCCAACATCACAGCTTTGACGATTACCGTGCCGATCTGGCCGGCACGCTGGGACGGTGGCGACCGCTCGTTAAACCCTTTGCGCCGCTAGTGTTGTGGGGATTGAAGCGCTATCTGCACAGTAAATAGCTTGCGCAGCAAATAAACCGGCAGCCTTCCAAAAACCGCAAATTCAATTGATGAGATTTCGATAATGGCAGAGCAAACACCATCGACCGAACATACCGTCCAACCCGGCGATGCCGAATGGTTCAGTGACGTACAGGCGCCGCTATGCGTCGACAGCGACGCGGATGTGACGTGGGATAAAGCGGCCGATTTAGTGGTGGTCGGTTATGGTGGCGCCGGTGTCTGCGCCTCGTTGCAGGCGCGCGAGCTAGGGCTTTCCGTCATCGCCATCGATCGCTTTGCCGGCGGCGGCGCGACGCGCATCAACGGCGGCGTGTTTTACGGCGGCGGGGGAACACCGGCGCAGAAAGAAGCTGGCGTCGAGGATTCGGCCGAGGAGATGTTCAAGTACCTGCGGCAGGAAACGCAGGGCGTCGTCCGCGAAGACACGCTGCGCCGGTTTTGCGACACCAGCGCCGAAACAGCCGAATGGCTGGCCGGCCACGGCGTGCGTTTCAAAGGCGCGCTCTATTCGAAAAAGACCAGCTATCCGCACACTGATTATCTGCTCTATCACTCGGACAACAGTCTCGCGCCGAACTACAAGGCTGTCGCGAAACCCGCTGCACGCGGTCATCGCGCCGTCGTCGATAAACTCGAAGCGCCGATGGGCTATGGCATCGGCATTTACGATCCGCTGCGCGCCGCCGCCGGCCGTGCCGGCGTTGAGTTTATCGGCTCGGCCAAGGTGCGCCGGCTCGTCACCGACAAGTCGGGCCGCGTGCTGGGGGTGAGCTTGACCGAGGTGCCCGCCGGCAGCGAAGACGCGACGCGTTACGCGAAGCTGGTTAAATCCGCCACCGCCCTGGTATTGCGTCTGCCACCGGCGTTACCGGGGGCGAAATTCCTCAGCTGCATCGCCGAGAAGAAGTTTGCCGAAGCCCGCGCGATCGAACAGAAGATCGGCGTCACGCGATTTATTCGCGCACGACGCGGTGTCTGCCTCGCGGCAGGCGGCTTCGTTTTCAATCGCGATATGGTGCGGCACTACGCGCCGAAATATCTAATGGGGATGCCGCTCGGCACGCCCGGTGATGACGGCAGCGGTATTCGGTTGGGCCAGAGCGTAGGGGCAAGCGTCGATCGGCTGCATCACTTGAGCGCGTGGCGTTTCATCAATCCGCCGCTCGCGTGGGCGCAGGGCATGATCGTCGATGCCAAGGGCCAGCGTTACGTGAACGAAATGCTATACGGCGCGTCGATCGGCATGCCGATGGTCGAAGAGCACGACGGCATTGGCTGGATCATTCTCGACGACGACCAGCGCAAGAAGGCGATGGCGCAGGCCAAAGACAAGCGGACGCTGGCGTTTCAGAAGGTGCCGGCGTTGATCGCGATGTGGCTGGGTTCGAAGAAGGCCGACACGCTTGAAGCGCTCGCGCAGAAATGCGGTATTGATGCGACGCGATTCGTGCAAGAAGTCGGCGCTTACAACGCCCTCGCCGAG
>CBFHCK010000203.1:0-5289 GCA_965653955.1 uncultured Spongiibacteraceae bacterium | reverse complement strand
TCGGTTGTCGTTTCGTTCAAATGCAGTGCGCGCGCGATGCGACGAAAGCGTGCGGCGAGCAAATCGGCAAACACACCGGTACCTTTCATTCGCGTATGAAATTCGGAAACGTAATTCTTTCCGCCGCGACTCTGTCGAATCAAACTCATCACATGCTCGGCGCGCAGCGGATAATGCTGCTGCAGCCAATTCTCGAATAATTCGACCAGTTCCAATGGAAGGCGCAGCAAAATGAAACTCGCACTTTCGGCACCCGCTTGCTTCGCTTCGGTCAGAATCGTTTCGAGTTCATGGTCATTGAGTGCAGGAATTATCGGCGCTGCGAGAACGCCGACCGGAATACCGGCGTCGGCGAGTTGCGCGATGGTATTGATGCGCGCCCGCCCGCTCGCGGCGCGCGGTTCGAGTTTACGCTTCAGATCATCTTCGAGCGTGGTGACGGTGACGTAAACCTTCACCAGCTTTTCCTTTGCCATTTGCGCGAGCAGCGATAAGTCGTCGCAAACGTTCTGACTTTTCGTAATCAGCGCGCAGGGATGCCGATGTTCCCAAAACACTTCGAGCAACTGGCGCGTCAATCGATATTCGCGCTCGATCGGCTGGTAGCAATCGGTGTTGCTGCCAATGACGATCGTTTCCGGCGTGTAAGTTTTTTTGCCGAGTTCGTTGCGCAGTAATTCCGCGGCGTTTGTTTTGGCGATCAGCTTGGTTTCGAAATCGAGGCCGGGCGATAAATCGAGATAGGCGTGTGTCGGTCGCGCAAAACAATAAATGCAACCGTGTTCGCAGCCGCGATATGGATTGATCGAGCGTGAAAAGCCCACGTCGGGCGAATCGTTGTAGCTGATGATGCTACGTGCGTTTTCTTTACGCACGGTAGTCGCCGGGTGGGTTTCGCCTTCCGATTGCTCCGCGTCAATATCGACGACGCTGATACGCGGCGTGTACCGGTTATGCGGATTTTGATCGGTGCCGCGCCCTTTGATTGCCATAACGCCTCAGTTAAATCGGTAGATAGCTATAGATAATCCGGCAGCTTTGGATTGCGCTCTTCCATGATCGCGCTGATGCGCATTTCGAGCATCGGCTTCAAAAATTCGGGATGCGTAATTATCCAGAACTTGCCCGCAGCTATTTGTTCGAACACGATGTCTGCCAATTGTTGCGGCGACATGCCTTTTGCGACCATGCCTTCGATGATTTCGCGCGAGTGCGCTTCGACACCCGTCGAAAAATCGGCTTTCTTGCCATAGCTGTCCGGGCGAATGCGTTCGGATTCCCAGATTTTCGTTGCGACATCGCCGGGGCATAGTAGGGCGGCGCGCAAATTCGAGTTCATCGATTGCAGCTCGAAATACAGCGATTCGGTAATCGTCACCACCGCGTGTTTAGTCGCCTGATATGGCGCGAGGAAGGGGCCGGACAACAAGCCGCCGTTCGAGGCGGTATTGACTACCACGCATTCTTCCTGCGTTTTCTGCATGCGCGGAATGAATGCCTTCATGCCATGCACGACGCCCATGATGTTGACATCGAGGCTCCAGCGCCAATCTTCGATGCTGCGTTCCCAGCTCAGGCCATCGACCAGAATCGCAGCATTGTTAAATAACAGATTCACGGCGCCGAATGTGTTGAATGCGACATCGGCGAGTGCATCGACCGATTCAAATTTCGATACATCGGCATATTGCGCAACCACTTGCGTACCGTTGGCGCGCAGTTGCTCTTCGACTTGCTGCAAGCCTTTGCGATCGACATCGGCAATCACGACGCGCATGCCGAGCGCGGCGGCTTTTTCTGCAAGCCCGCGACCGATGCCGCTGGCCGCGCCGGTAATCACGGCGACTTTGTTTTGAAATGAGTTCATACAGTCTCCCGATTTATCGTTATGGATATTCGCAATGGGCGGCGCGCGATCATACGCGGCTTACCCGCGTTGCCCTATCGACTGATGGCGCCTATCGCTCTCCGAATGCGATGCTAGAATTACGCCCGGGACAGTACCACAACACTAATTAGTCCGGGCGCGAGCCACCTTTCTGGAGTATCACTCATGAAGTCGATTGTTCTATTGGCTGCGCTGTGCGCTGCCGGTTCCGCCATCGCCGATGGTCAGTTCAGCGGTGTTTCAACCAAAGGCAACCTGTCGGTATGGCGGGTCAACCACAGCAATGGCGCGGTTTCGCTATGCAGCTTCGAAGGTCATAAAAACGAACCCGTTTGTTATCCGTGGAGCATGAGCGCGAAGCCGGGCGCTTATCAAATCATTGGTGGTGATGACGTGTTGTCGACATGGCGCATCAATGCAACGACTGGCTTTGTTTCGTTGTGTGAATATAAAGAAGTTACCGAGCCGCCTATTTGTACACCGTGGAGCGCACAGTAAACTCCCGGCTTCGGGTTTGGTCGAAGGAGCCAGATCGTTTATTACGGGTGGGATATGTTGCGAAGCGATGTACGTAAACGGAAGTGGGTGATCATCGGCGCGGTTGCCGGGGTTGTGTTGGCGGCGTGTACGGTATCGCCGACAGGTCGCAAGCAGTTCATCCTGCCCAATTTCACCGAATCCGAAATGGGCAAAATGGGCGCGGCTGCGTTTTCCGATTTAAAGAAGAAGCAGCCGCTCTCCAAAGAACCGCAAGTCAATCAATACGTGAGCTGTGTGGCGAAGTCGATTTTGTCGTCGCTGCCGGGTGACGAAGGCGCCGGTTGGGAAATCAACGTGTTTCAGGACGACACGCCGAACGCCTTCGCATTGCCGGGCAAAAAAATCGGTGTGCATACCGGCATTCTGAAAGTCGCCACCAATCAGGATCAGCTTGCTGCGGTGATCGGTCACGAAATCGGCCACGTGCAGGCGCATCACAGTGCGGAGCGGTTGTCGCAGCAGTTTGCCGCGCAGGGTGCATTGGCGGTCGGCGGCATTATCGCGGCGACGTCGGATAATTCGCAGAAAGGCCTGGCGATGGCCGCGTTGGGCGCCGGCGTAACTTACGGTGTGCTGTTGCCGTTCAGTCGCACGCAGGAATCCGAAGCGGACATGATCGGATTGAAGTTGATGGCGAATGCCGGGTTCAATCCTGACGAGAGCATTACGTTGTGGCAAAACATGGCGGCGGCCGATAAAAGCAAAACGCCGGAATTTTTATCGACTCACCCGTCCGATCAGACGCGGATGAGCGCGTTGAGCCGCGCGTTACCGACGGCCGAGGCCGAGGCGCAGGACGCTCGCGCGCAGGGCCGTCGACCAAGCTGCAAGTCGACGTAACTCGTCGTCAATCCACATCAAGCGTTAATCTGCTCAAACACTAATCGGCATCGAATCTTAATCTGCATCAAACAATGAACCATCGCATTCGACGCGATGGTTCATTTCCAGCGCCGGCTGCGCGCAACTTGGTTTGCCCACTACTTTTGCCGGCACCCCCGCCACCATCGTATGCGGCGGCACTTCTTTCAATACCACACTGCCGGCGCAGATTTGCGCGCCATCGCCGATCTTGATGTTGCCGAGGATTTTCGCGCCGGCGCTGAGCAATACGCCATCGCCGACTTTCGGGTGGCGATCGCCGTGTTCTTTGCCGGTGCCGCCGAGCGTCACCGACTGCATGATCGAGACGTTGTTGCCGACTACAGCGGTTTCGCCGATGACGACGCCGGTAGCGTGATCCATCATCACGCCGCGGCCGATGCGCGCAGCCGGATGGATGTCGACGCCGAATTCACCCGAGATGCGGTTCTGGAAAAACAGCGCAAGCGATTCGCGTCCTTGTTTCCACAGCCAATGCGCGACCCGATACGCCTGCAGCGCGTGAAAGCCTTTGAAATAGAGGAAGGGTGTTGCGAAGCCTCGGCACGCGCAGTCGCGCTCGCTCGCGGCGTGAATGTCGCAGCGAATCGCTTCGCCGATGCTCGGATCATTACGCAACGCTTCTTCAATCACTTCGCGCACCAGCAGCGCCGACGCGGTGGGGCTGTCGAGCTTGTGCGCCAGGTGAAAACTGAGCGCAGCTTCGAGCGTGTCGTGATTCAGAATCGTCGCATGCAGGAAGGAGGCGAGGATTGGCTCGCGCTCCGCTTCGCGGGCGGTCTCGTCGCGAATCGTCTGCCAGACCGGATCGACGCTGATATTGCGGGAGAGAGGTTTTGTTGCCATAGCGCATTCCAACAATCGGTAATGGCCGGGATTATAGCTCCGGCCGATCAAAACACCGCTAGCGGCGGTTCGTTCAGCGCGGCGAGCTGTTCGCGCAATTCGAGGATATGATCCGCCCAAAAACGCCCGCTGCCAAACCACGGAAATGCGAGCGGAAACGCCGGATCTTCGCGTCGCCGCGCCAGCCATGCGGCGAAATGCATGATGCGTAGCGTGCGCAGCGCTTCGATCAGCCGCAGCTCGCGTAAATCGAAATCGTAAAACTCGTTGTAGCCCTCGAGGATTTCCGAAAGCTGCGCGATGCGCTCGTGACGCTCGCCGGACAGCAGCATCCATAAATCCTGAATCGCCGGCGTCATCCGGCTATCGTCGAGATCGACGAAAAAGCATTGCGCGTCGCGGTTGATCAGAATGTTGCCGACGTGACAGTCGCTATGCGTGCGGATATACGTCGGCTCGACTTCCGCGAATGTTCTTTCGATGTGTTTCAGCAGGTCTTCGCACAGTGTCGTGTAAGCGCGGCGCAAGTCGCCGCTGATGCTGTGTTCGGCGATGTACTCGTAGCTGCTGTAGCCGAAGGTTTTGATGTCGAGCGCCGGGCGCGACTGATATTTCTCGGTGGCGCCGAGCGCATGCAGCCGCGCCATCAATCGGCCCAGCGTCAGTTGTACGTCCGGATCGTCGAGATTGGGCGCCTGCCCGCCGCGCCGTGGAAACAGCGCGAACCGAAAATCGTTAAAACAAAACAGCGTATCGCCGTCATCGTTCGCGAGCGGTGCGATCACCGGCAGCTCGGCCTCGGCGAGCTGCAGCGAGAAGCGGTGCTCTTCGAGAATCTGCGCGTCGCTCCAGCGCTCGGGGCGATAGAACTTGGCGATGATCGGCTGTTCGTCTTCGATGCCGATCTGATACACGCGGTTTTCGTAACTGTTCAGCGCGAGCACGCGCAGATCGGAGCGCCGACCGGTGCTTTCGATCGCATCGATGACCAGCTCGGGCGACAGTAACGCGAAAGGATGCGGATCGGCGTGCATACAACAACTCCTCAATTGATCGCCACTGTAGCACGCACGTCAACTGCCCCTTGTCGCTCCGTTATGGGGTTCGAGCGAGACACCAAACCTGCACCGATG
>CBFHCK010000202.1:0-5335 GCA_965653955.1 uncultured Spongiibacteraceae bacterium | reverse complement strand
CTCAAGCGGCGTTGGGTCGGTGTTTGCGGCAATAGCGGCGCGCAGACGGTGACGTACGGCCTGTGCTTCTCTTTGTAAAAAAGCATCGACCAGACGCGGAGTGTAATCACGTACCTGTCGCGACAATCGATCGATTTTTTTGCGGTGGTTGTAACTGAGAAACAAAAACACCGCCACGGAAATCATCGAAATCAATAAGCTGACAATCCATAGCAGCGCTGTGTTGTCCATTCCGTACCCCTTAGTTTTTTCTAAATACAACGATCACTTTTTTTGCGCAGCGCGATCTTTATTGTGACGACCGATGAATTTTACAAAGGCATCGGCTGCTATGGGTTTGCTGAAATAATAGCCCTGCGTTTCGTTGCAATTCCGCTCGCGCAAATAAGCTTCCTGCTCGGCGGTTTCCACGCCTTCGGCAACGACGGTGAGGCTCAACGTTTTTCCCATCGTCAAAATCGCTTCGGTAATCGCCTTGTCTTCGACATTTTGCGGCAGATTCCGGATGAACGAACGGTCTACCTTTAAAATATCGAAAGGGAATTGTTTGATTGTCGCGAGCGAAGAATAGCCGATACCAAAATCATCGATCGCCAGCCGCACGCCGAGTGACTTCAGCGCCTTAAGTGTTTTTACTGCACGCTCCGGATTTTGCATCACCATGCTTTCGGTGAGTTCCAATTCGAGCAGTTCGGGAGGCATACCGGTTGTCTGCAATGTATTCGTGATGTCCTCCAGCAGAAATTCGTCGCCGAACTGACGCGCCGACAAATTAACCGCCATACATATCGAAGGCAATCCAAGGCGCTGCCACGCCATGTTTTGTTCGCAGGCTGTTTTTAATACCCACTTGCCGATCATCACGATCAACCCGGTTTCCTCGGCGAGCGGAATGAACCGATTCGGCATGATTAAACCTAAATCGGGATGGTGCCAGCGCAGCAACGCTTCCGCCCCGCTGATCTGGCGGGTTTGTAAATTCAACTTGGCTTGATAATGCAACACGAATTCGTTGCGCTCGAGTGCCCGACGCATACTGTTTTCCAATGCCATGCGTTCGAGCGTTGTCTCTTTGATATTCTCCGAATAAAGCTGTACGCGATTTTTACCTTCCTCCTTCGCGCGATACATCGCGATGTCGGCGTTTTTCATCATCGACGATTCATCCTGCGCATCGCCTGGATAAAAGCTGATACCGATACTCGCGGTGATGCGGCACTCCTGCCCTACGATAGTCAGCGGCTGCGATACGGCATTAAGCACCTTTCGCGCTACCGCGAGCGCCTGCTCTGCGGTGCTGATTTCCTGCGCCAACACCGCAAATTCATCGCCGCCCAAACGCGCGATGGTATCGCTGGCACGCAACGCATGTCGCAACCGTATGCCGACTTCGCGCAGCAACGAATCGCCCGCCTCATGACCGAGCGAATCGTTGATGATTTTGAAGCGATCGAGATCGACGAACAACACGGCGAATTCACGGTGATATCGGCGCGCATGCTGAATCGCCAAATTCAGTATTTCGCTGAACATGATTCGATTGGGTAAATCGGTGAGGCTATCGTGGCTCGCGAGATAGCGAATGCGCTCTTCGCTGCGTTTGCGTTCGGTAATGTCTTTAGAGATGCCGCGATAGCCTTTGAAGACACCTGCATCGCGAATAGGGACACCGCTGACGGCGAAAAAAATAAACGCGCCGGAGCCATCGTTATAACGCACTTCAAAATCGGAAAACGGTTGGTGGCTTTCGAGCGTCAGCCGATGGTCGTCCCATGTGCCGCTTACGGGGCAGCCGTCGAAGGTCGCATCCCAACGGGTTTTGCCGAAAAATGTCGCGCTCGGTTGACGCTTGATGCCGGAGATTTCGACGAATCGAAATTGCTCATCCAGCTCCCAGTACAAATCGCCGGAAACTTCCAGCACTTGCGACAATCGCAGTTCAGCCTGACGTTGCGCGTGCTGCGCCTGCTCTACAACCTGTAGCAAGCGACGATATTCGGGATCCCCTGCCTGATCCTTTGCCATATTCGGCTCCCTCCTTAGTAGAGGTTTATCGATTATCGAATGCTGCGCTCAATATGGCGCCGCATTACGGACCATTCCGCTAAACCGCGAGCGATTCGTCTTCTTTTCGGGCGCCGCCACTGATGCTTTCGCCGTCGTTTGACCGCAGCGGCCAAAACGATAACGAGGAAAAGGCCGTCACTAAGCTTAACGCGAGAAATGCATGATGCAACGCCTCGACAACGGCATCGCGCTGCGTTTGGGCGACGTCACCCAAAAACCATGCGACCACCAGAGAACCGCATGCAAGTCCGAAACTCATCGACAATTGCTGAAACGAGCTGGCAATCGTGCTCGCCATGCTCATGTTTTTTTCATCGATATCCGCATACGCCATCGAATTCATACTGGTAAATTGCAGCGAATTAAAAAGCCCCAGCAGCAGCGCCAGCACAACAATCACGAGCAGCGGTGTTGTTTTGGTGATTAACGCGAACGAGGCAATCATCAATCCGATTGCGACGGTGTTAATCATCAATACGCGCCGATAACCGAAGCGCTTCAGAATATAGGTAGCCATCAGCTTCATACCGATCGCACCCAACGCGGTCGGCATCATCAGCAAACCCGATTGCCACGCGGGCAGACCGAGCCCCACCTGATAGAGCAGCGGTAGTAAAAACGGCATACCGCCGATTCCGAGCCGCGTGATAAAACCACCGCCTACCGCTATGCGAAATGTACGAATTTTAAATAGCGCCAACCGTAACAGCGGAAACGCTTGATGCGACGCATGCCACACATAAGCGCCAAGCAAGCTCAATGCAAGCAGGAACAACACGCCGGTCGATGTCGGGTCCAGACGATGCTCGCCGAATACTTCGAGCAACCACGAAAGCAATGCCGCGCCGCTGCCGAACAATACGAAACCCACTACGTCGAATTCGCGTTTTTGCGCACTGCGATAGTCGGGCATATAGCGATGGGCAAACCATAACGCGGCTAATCCAACCGGCACATTGACGAAAAAAATCTCGCGCCATGACAACCAATGCACAATCAATCCGCCGATCGTCGGCCCCAGCAGGGGTCCAATCAGCGCAGGAATAATCACGAAGTTCATTGCTGCGAGCAGTTCGTGTTTTGGAAATGTGCGCACAATGGTCAGGCGCCCCACCGGCATCATCATCGCTGCGCCGATGCCTTGAAAAATGCGTGCGGCCACCATCATCGGCGCGTTCACCGCCAATCCACATAACACCGATGAAACGATGAAGATGGTTATCGCAATAGAAAATATGCGGCGTGTGCCGAAGCGATCCGCCATCCAACCGCTGATCGGAATGCACACCGCGAGACTGACGATGTAGCTGGTGATTACGGCTTTCAGACTGAGCGGCGTGACGTGCAAACTCGCCGCCATGGAAGGCACGGCAGTATTCAGAATGGTCGAATCGAGCTGCTCCATGAACAGCGCGGTGGCAACCACCCATGGCAGATAGCGTTTGACGATGGCGACATCAGCGGAGGGGGCGGTGCCTGGGGACAGCTGGTCCATTTACCAGATCTTAGTCGAGGCTGGACGTGTGGTGTGTACGCAGATTATTTATCAAGTATTTCATCGTTTGCCTCCAAAGGATTTGCGGACGCCTCGTGTTTAACGATGCTGATTGCGCCAGTGTTTTCCAGAATCGCGACTTTCACTTCGCTGAGTTTATTGCAGCCTGCGCTACGCAGCGCCGAATTTAATTCGTGACGTGTCAGCTTTGCACGCGCGACGATTTTCTCGTCGATTTTGCCGTGATGAATCAGAATCTGCGGCCGGCCTTCGACGATGTCCTCGAATTTTTTGCTGTAGAACGTGGCAGTGGCGACAAGAAAATTTAACCCGACCAACGTAGCCGCGCTGATCAATCCGCCGATTAATGAATTGTCGCCGCCATTCATCGAGTTTTGCACTGCGTCCGACAGAATCAACAGCAGCACCAGATCGAATGGCGCTAGCTCTCCCACTTGACGCTTGCCGCTGAGACGCAACAACACCAACAGAAATGCGTACACAACGACGCCGCGCAAGATGAATTCCCACCACGGTACCGATAGATCCAACATGCTGTGCTCCTCGACCAGTCGTTATGCCGTCATATCGTTATGCAAAATAGGGCTTGCTCGACGCTGGCATCGCGTTGCCGTTTTCTATTAACTTGTCCGCGCCTTAATCTCGAACTCCGTTATATGCCAAACCCAGCGCCCATCACAGCAGAACCACAAATCGTGCCGACTGTTAGCCTCGGCGAGGCATTTCGATTTTGGCTCAAGCTCGGCTTCATCAGCTTTGGCGGCCCTGCCGGACAAATCGCGATCATGCATGAAGAGCTGGTCGAGCGCAGACGCTGGATTTCAGAGCGACGTTATTTGCACGCGCTGAATTACTGCATGGTGCTGCCGGGGCCGGAAGCGCAGCAGCTCGCAACCTATATCGGCTGGCTGATGCATCGCACGTGGGGCGGTCTCATCGCGGGCGGCTTATTCGTACTGCCATCGCTGGTGATATTGATCGCACTCGCCACCGTCTATATGGCGTTTGGCGAGCTGCCGGCAATTGCAGGATTGTTTTACGGCATCAAACCTGCGGTAACCGCACTGGTATTGCATGCGGTGCATCGTATCGGCGGGCGGACACTGAAAAATTCGGTGTTGTGGTGCATCGCCGCCGCCTCGTTCATTGCAATTTTTGCGTTGAATACGCCATTCCCGCTCATTGTGCTGGGGGCGGGCGTCATCGGCTGGATCGGTTCGCACATCGCGCCGGATAAATTCCGCGCCGGCGGTCATGCGATCAGTGAAAAAAATTATGGTGCAGCACTGATCGATGACGATACGCCGACACCGGAACACGCACGCTTCAGCAAACGGCGCTTGCTCGGCATTGCGTTTATCGGTCTTGCACTGTGGTTATTGCCGATGGCATTTTTGTTCGCGCAATTTGGATGGTCCGGCACGCTGACGCAGATGGGCTGGTTTTTCAGCAAAGCTGCGCTGCTGACGTTTGGCGGCGCATACGCGGTATTGCCCTATGTGTATCAGGGTGCGGTCGATCATTACGCCTGGCTAACCGCAACGCAGATGATCGACGGCCTCGCGCTCGGCGAAACCACACCCGGGCCACTAATCATGGTGGTGACTTTCGTCGGATTTGTCGGCGGTTGGACGCATGCATTATTCGGTGCGGAAAACTTGTTTGCGGCCGGCGCGGTTGCTGCGTGTGTCGTCACGTATTTTACGTTTCTACCGTCGTTTATTTTTATTCTTGCCGGTGGCCCATTGGTCG
>CBFHCK010000201.1:0-5339 GCA_965653955.1 uncultured Spongiibacteraceae bacterium | reverse complement strand
AACTCGGGATCGGTGCAGGTGATGTAGGTGACGGGCAAACCGGCGCCGAGCGGAGGGCGCAAGCGCAAAGGGGTAAAAAACGTTTCGACCGGCTGCGGCGTCAGGTTGTGTTCGAGCCAGGCGATTTGGGCCGCTTCTGTAATACCGAAAAAATCGACTGGCGGTACGGGTATCGCACCGTTGCCGCCATTTTTCACGCGCAGACGCTGGTAATAATCGAGCACTTCAACCGGCGCTACATCCGTCACCGCCGTGCCGCTTTGAACGATATGTCCGTCCAGCATGACCAGATGGCGAATATTTTCCGCCGTGCGATCGGCAATTCCGCACGCGACCGCCGCGCCCAGACTGTGCCCCACCAAAATGACATCGCGCAGCGATTCGGTTGCGATCAGTTGCACGACCTCATCGATATGCGTGTCGAGTGTGGGCTGTTGCGCCAGCAGTTCCGCGCGCTCGGCGAGCCCGCTCAGCGTTGGCGTAACCACACGGTGTCCATTGGCGCGTAATGCTTGCGCGACATCGCGCCAGCACCAGCCGCCGTGAAACGCACCATGCACCAGCACATACGTTTTGCTTTTCATCGTCGTCGCCGTTATTGCGCAGGTTCAAAATGATCGCCGTGACCGACGCGATTGTCGAGCAATGCCTGCGTCGCAGTCTGAATGTACGCGTTCATCAGCGTTTTCATCTTCTTCATTTGCGCGGCGTCTTCGACAGGTTTGGCCACCAGATGCGGCATCGTTTCGTAGCGATACAACCGCGGAGTGGCTTCTGGCGGCTGCACCAGAATCGTATCGCCCTCGATAAAGGCGGTGGTGAAATCGGTGCCGGACGGTTTGATGAAAGCACGGCCCGTATCGCCCTCCGGCAGCGCGAGTAAATTGCGCCCCCAGCAGTGATGCTCGAAATCGCCGCCGAGCAACCCCATGATCGTCGGCACCACATCGACCTGCGAACCGACCACGGTGCGCCGCGTACCGTAACGTTGCTGAATATCCTTCCCGAGTATCAGCAGCGGCACATGAAAACGCCACAGGTCGATGTCGGTCACTTGCTCGCCGCCGCCAAAACCGTGGTCGCCGAGAAATACGAATAGCGTATTGTCGAAACCGCCGTGTTGCTTGATCTTGTCGAAGAAAGCGCCGAGCGCGTAATCGTTGTAACGCATCGCGGTCAGATGCTCGTCGCGCACGCCATCGATTTCAACCGGCGCCATCGGCAGCTTGGGCGGCAGTGCGTAGGGTGCGTGATTCGATAACGTTTGCAGCACGACGAAATACGGTTTTTCCGATTGCTGCAATTTGGCGATTTCCTCGTAACCGCGCTCGAACATATCTTCGTCCGACACGCCCCAGGTGCGATCGGAAAAACGTGGATTCACGAAATCGTGTCGGCCGATAAAGCGCTGCATTTTCTGCGCGCGGAAAAAGCCAGCCTGGTTGTCCCACGCAAAATCGCCGTTGTAGACATACAGCGTTTGATAATCGCGCGCCGCGAGCACTTTGGTAATGCCGGAAAAATTATTCGCGCCCTGCGGCTGCTTCATCAGATATTCGTAACGCGGCAGATTGGGAAAACACGCCATCGTCGCGAACATCCCCTGATGCGTGTGCGTGCCCTGCGAGAAAAAATGATCGAACAGTAAACCCTGCTGCGCGAGTTCGTCGAAGCGTGGTGTGATCTGCAACGGATTGCCGAAGGTGCCGGTGCGCTGCGCGCTGAAACTTTCATCGATGATGAGAACGACGTTTTTGTACGGCGACGGCTCATCGGTGGCGGGGGCACTGTAGTGGCGCAGCATCGGCCGCTCGTTCGGTTCCAGCAATCGCTCCTGCGGTAAGACCCACTGTTGCTGTACCAGCGTGCGTGCCTCATTGATCGGCATTTGCTTAAGCCAGGGATTGTCGTCGCTGCGCTTCAGCTCCTGTCGCGCGGCCTTGGTCAGTGTGAACGCGCCATTCAGCGCCAGATGGTTGGTGAATAAATGATGCGTGCGATAGGCATCGGCCCAGCGCAGCGGCGGACCGGAACGGAACGTGCCGCGCGCAGCCGCAGCAGTCGTCAATATCAGCAATAGCGCGACCACCAGGCGGCGGCGGTAAGTGATCGTGTACAACCCTTGCGGAATGCGCGTGGCGCGGTCGATTCGACGAATCGCGAATATCGCGAGGCCGGTCAGCGCGCCGCATAGTGCGAAATAGCGGATAACCGGAAATCCGTACCACAGCATGCTGACGACAGTTTGCGGATCTTCTTTTATGTATTGGAATACGAGGCTGTTCAACCGCGCGTGAAATTCGCGATAGAAATCGAGTTCGAGCACCGCCAGAAAGCTATAGAGGAACGCCGCGAAACCGAGCCAGAGATTACACGCACCGCGCCAAGCCAACCCCGACGGCAGCAAGGTCGCAAACACCAGCGGCACCAGCGCATAGCACGTCATGATCAGATCGAAGCGAAAGCCCATGCCAAACGCGGTGGCGATATCGCGCCATGGAATGTCGGCAACCAATTCGACATTGCGCCACAGCAACAGGCCGCGTGCGATCGCGAACAACACGAGAAAAACAGCGGCGCAGCCGAAAATATAAGTCAGGTCGGCGGCAATGGTGTGGCGCGACGACGAAGTACGCTCGTTAAACATCAATGGGTTGGGCATGAGGCTACCTGTTCGACTGTTTTTGTTGGCGCGGGCGGCGGCCACGCTATCACAATGGCTATCACAACGGATTAGCTTGAGCTGCCTTTGAGCAAGCATCGATCACAATTGTTCAATGTGTTTGCTTGTCGCACCGCCTGTTCTTCGTTCTAATTCGGGCTCGGCCAACAGCAATGGAAACAGCAATGAAAATTTATTCGTGGAACGTTAACGGCATCCGCGCGGTTCTCAAAAAGAATGCGTTCATGCCCTTCATCGAAACGCATCGGCCCGACATTTTATGTTTGCAGGAAACGAAAGCCGAGCGCGGGCAGGTCGAAATCGATTTGCCCGACTACCGCGAATACTGGAATTCCGCCGTCAAGAAAGGCTATTCGGGCACTGCAATTTTTTCCCGCCGCGAACCGATCGATGTGCGGTTCGGCTTTCCCGACGACATCGCAGCGCGTTATCAATTGACCGATAGCGCGGCGCGCGACAGCGCCAGCGAAGGGCGCGTGATTTGCGCCGAATACGAAAATTTTTACGTCGTCACCGTCTACACGCCCAATGCAAAAGACGATTTAAGCCGGCTCGAGCTGCGCCATCAGCATTGGGATCCGGCATTTCTCGAATATTGCGTATGGTTGCAGCAAAAGAAGCCGGTGATTTTTTGCGGCGATCTTAACGTTGCGCACACCGAACTCGATCTCGCCAATCCGAAACCGAATCGCGGCAAAAAAGGTTTCACGCTGGAAGAGCGCGCCGGTTTTCAACAATTCGTCGATGCCGGCTTTATCGACACGCTGCGCTTGTTCAAGCAGGGCAATGGGTATTACACGTGGTGGAGTCATTATGCGAATTCACGCGAGCGCAATGTCGGGTGGAGAATCGATTACGTGCTGGCATCGCCGCAATTGCGAGCGCATATTCAGAATGCAGAAATTCATCCGGAGATCACCGGCAGCGATCACTGCCCGGTGAGCATTACGTTGGATATCGAGTAACTCAGGCTGTATTTCAAATACCACGCTGTATTTCAACTACTAAGGAGTCCGCATGACCGCAACCTCGGCAATGAAATTGCGCGGCGTCAATTTAGGCAGTTGGCTGGTGCTCGAAAAATGGATGGTGCCGAGCATGTTCGAAGGCATGCAGGCGACCGATGAGACAACCTGGTGCGCCGAACTCGGTGATGCCGCCGCCGATAAACTTCGCGCGCACTGGGACACCTTTATCACGCGTCACGATTTCGCCTGGCTGGCCGGCATCGGCATCAATGCGGTTCGTATTCCGATCGGCCACTGGATTTTCGGCGGCGATTATCCCTACCACCGCAGTTATGGCGCGAACAAACATCCCTTTGTCAGCGGCGGGATCGACGTGCTCGATCGGGCGATGACATGGGCGCAGGAATTCAACCTGCGCGTGGTGCTCGATCTGCACGCGGCCCCCGGTTGCCAGAATGGTTTCGACAACGGCGGGATCAAGGATGTGTGCGAGTGGCATACGCAGCCGGAATATTTCGAACATTCGCTCACGGTGCTTGAACGGCTGGCCGAGCGCTATCACTCGCATCCCAGCCTGCACGCGATCGAGGTGCTGAACGAGCCGCGTTGGGACGTACCCACCGATTATCTGAAAACGTATTACCGGGCCGCGTATCGCCGCATTCGCCAGCACTGCCGCGCCGAAAATACCGCCGTGGTTTTTCACGATGGCTTTCGTTCGTTTCGCGAGTTCACCGAATTTCTGCACGATCCGGAATTCGACAATATCGCGTTCGATATCCATCGCTATCAGTGTTTTGACCGCAGCGATATCGACATGGACATCCACGGCCATATGCAGAAAGCCGCGATCGAATGGAAAAACGAAGCCAATGCGATCATCGATGAACTCGCCATTCCGACGTACTGCGGCGAATGGAGCCTCGGCCTCGATTTGAAAGTGGTGTCGTTATGGGCGCAGGGTCCGTTCAATCATGCACTGGAACGCATGGACCTGTTTCAGGAAAACACCGCTTATCGCGGTTACGCGGCCGCGCAATTGTTGACCTTTGAGAAATATCGCGGCTGGTTTTTCTGGAATTACAAAACCGAGACAACGCCGGCATGGTGCTTTCGCGAATGCGTGGAGCGCGGCTGGTTTCCGAATCGGTTCGATGGATAAACACTGTGAACGCTATCGCGAAGCGCGAGAGCGTTCAGGCAGCGTTCACTCCTCGGCTCTATAATTCGAACCGTAACTTTTCCGAGGAACGTCCATGAAAGCATTACGAATTGCATTAATCGCCACGCTACCCGTGTTGTCCATGACCGCTGTTGCCGGCGATCTGACGACCGATGCCGCCATCGGCGGGGCGTTGGGGGGAGCGGTCGGTGGCGCGCTGGGTGCCGAAGTGGGTGGCCGTGATGGTGCCATTCTTGGCGCAGGTGTCGGCGCGGCAGCGGGAACCGCGATTAATACGAAAGACCACGAGGAAACGCGTCATCGCGACTACGACGGTCGCGATTCGCGGCGCTACTACGAGGAAGAGCCTCGTCGCCGCAGCGGCCATTTCTGCCCTCCCGGTCAAGCCAAAAAAGGCAATTGCTGATCGCCGCCGCCACTATCAATAAAAGAAGCACCCCCAATAAAAAAGGCTCCCGAAGGAGCCTTTTTTATTGGTTCGAGTTTTTGTCTTATGGACCGACCT
>CBFHCK010000200.1:0-5349 GCA_965653955.1 uncultured Spongiibacteraceae bacterium | reverse complement strand
CGGTATCGATTCGATAACCGTTCGAACCGGCGGTGCAATCTCAATCGGCGGCGCGATAGTCGTCGGCACCTCGACAGGCGCCGTCACAACCTCAGGCTCGGCCACCGGTGGCAACGGCATACGCAGATTCAGCGTGCGGATCGGCTCGGCGTAGGGACGAATTGGCGACTCGACCCGCGGCTCCCGTGCAGGCCGAGTCGCGGGCAGGATGGCGATATTCGGCGTCGACGATAGGTTCGCCACAGCGGGTGCAGGTGCAGCGGCAACAGCGATGGGCTCAGCATCGTCGAGCAGGCTATCGAAATAGTCTTGCAAGGCTTGATCGGGCGATTGAAATCCGCTGCTCATGATTAACCCAGCCCAATGCCGGACTTGATCGGCGGACGCGCCGATTGCTCGGCCAGAATCACTTTCAACAGCGAGGTATACGCTTCCACGCCGCGACAACCCGGGTCGAGCTGCGATGGCAGGCGGCCCGCTTTGCTGGCGTCGCGCAGGCGCGTGTCGACCGGAATCATGCCGGCCCAGATGCGATCCGAATATTGGTTGCGCAATGTCAGCAGGCTGCTTACCGACGCCTGCGTGCGGCGATCGAACATCGTCGGCACAATCAAATGCGACAGCGGTTTTTGCGTCGAGCGCGCGAGCATTTCCAGCGTGCGCAACATGCGCTCCAAACCCTTCAGTGCGAGAAATTCGGTCTGCACCGGAATCAATAATTTCTTGCATGCCGCGAGGGCATTGATCATCAGCGCACCGAGCACCGGCGGCGTATCGATCAGCGCGTAATCGAAATCGTCCCACAGTAATGCCAGTGCTTTCGCGAGACGCGTGCCGGTGCCGCTCAGCGCGCGCCGCTCGACGGTCGCCAGCGCAGGACTTGCGGCCAGCAGACGGATTTTTTCGTGCACGGCGGGCAGCAATAAGGCGTGGATTGCATCGCGTGAATTCAGTGGGCTTTCGGCAAACAGATCGAACGCGGAATGCGGGATGCGCTCGGGATCGTGGCCCAGGTAACTGGTCAACGAGCCATGCGGATCGAGATCGATCAACAGCACGCGCGAGCCGCGTTCGGCCAACAAACCGGCGAGCGCAATCGTCGTGGTGGTTTTACCCACCCCGCCTTTTTGATTTGCGATCGACCAGATATGCACGTTGCGCCCCGATACCCGCGCGCGGCGGGCGTCAAATATTTGTTACCGATACGATGTTGGGGACTTTATCAGCAAGTTCTCGGCCACATGGAGAAACTTATTCGGCCACAGGAGCAAATACCTGAGCCGACTACCCGTTCTGCCAAAATTGGCTGCAATTATGGTGCGGCCGGCGCAACGACGGGTGCGGGAATCGGCGGCGGCAATATCGTCGGCGCTTCTTCGATAGAAATCCCGCTCGAACTCGCTTCTCCCGCCGCCTGATCTTTGGGCGCGACCGCTTTCAGCACCGGCCTCAACTCGCCGCTCTTCGAAATCATGAGCACCACGCGACGATTGCGGGTGCGATTGTCCGGCGTGTCGTTCGCCGCTACCGGCTGAAATTCACCGTAACCGGCGGCAACCAGACGCGAAGCATCGATGCCCTCTTCAATAAATAACTGCACCACTGCCGACGCACGCGCCGACGACAACTCCCAATTGCTCGGATAGCGTGGGGTGTGAATCGGCACATTGTCGGTAAAGCCTTCGACCCGCACGGCATTTTTCTGCTCTTTCAGAATCGCGGCGATTTGGCCGAGCAGCACAAGCGCGTTTTTGCTCAGCGTCGCATCGCCGCTATCGAACAGCAGCGATGAGCGCATTTCGACTTCGAGCCATTCCTCGTTGCCGCGCAGCGTCACCATGTCTTGCTTCATCAAATCGCCGAACGCCTGCTCGATCTGATTCGCGATCTGCTGGAACTCATCGGGCATGTCGCTTTCCTGCTCGCCGCCCTGCCCATCCTTGTCTTTGGCGGCGGCATCGTTGAGCTGAACGAGATTGGTGGGATTCGATTTGGCGGTTTCGCCGATCTGGATGGCCTCGACCGCCAGCTCGGGCTGATTGAATGCGTTTTCGAGCGTATTCGACAGCACGCGGTACTTGCTTTCGTTGACCTGCGAGATCGAATACATCACCACGAAGAATGCGAACAGCAGCGTAATGAAATCGGCATAGGACACCAGCCACCGCTCGTGGTTGGTGTGCTCCTCGTGACGCTTGCGCCGGCCCATTCCGTACCTCGTTACCTGCGTATCGCTGCGGTTCCGCCCATAGCTAAGGCTCGACGAAGCCATTGAGCTTCAACTCGATTGCGCGCGGGTTTTCGCCCTCGGCAATAGCGATGACTCCTTCGATCAACATCTCCCGATACTGCGATTCGATACGCGCCTGCACGCGCAGCTTCGCCGCCACCGGCAAAAAGAACAGGTTCGCGAGCCCAACGCCGTAGATCGTCGCTACAAACGCAGTCGCGATACCGGGGCCGAGTTTGCTGGGATCGGCAAGATTGCCCATCACGTGAATAAGCCCGAGCACGGCGCCGATGATGCCGATCGTGGGCGAATAGCCGCCCATGCTTTCGTAGAACTTGGCCGCGTTGATATCGCGCTGTTCGCGCAGATCGGATTCAAGTTCCATCACCGCGCGAATCGAATCGGGCTCGCTGCCATCGACCAGCAGTTGCAAACCTTTACGCGCAAACGCATCGCGTTCGGTTTCAGCAACGGTTTCCAGACCGAGCAACCCTTCCTTGCGCGCCGACATCGCCCAGCGCACGATCTTGCTGACGCCTCCGTTGAAATCAAGCCGCAGCGGCACGAATACGAGCACGAGCCGACGCACCGCCAGCTGCATCGTGGTCAGCGGTGTTTGCAGCATGGCGGCACCGAGCGTTCCGCCGATCACGATGATCGCTGCCGGCGCATTCGCCAACGCACCCAGATGACCGCCTTCCAGCCAATTACCGCCGATGATGGCGGTGAGGCCGACGATGACTCCGAGTACGCTCAATGCATCCATGATCAGCTCATTTCCGCAAGGCGCGGTCCTATTTGTTGTAACGCCAGGATTTCATCGGCGAGATTCGCTTTGGCAATCGCCATCGGCATGCCGTAAATCACCGAGGTCGCTTCGTCCTGCGCCCATACCGATGCGCCGCTTTGTTTCAGCAGCTTCGCGCCTTCGCAACCGTCGCTGCCCATGCCGGTCAGCACTAATGCCAACACCTGATCGCGATAAACGTTCGCCGCCGATGCAAAGGTAATGTCGACGCAGGGTTTGTAATTGACGCGCTCATCGCCCGGCAGCACTTTCACCTTGCCGCCTTTTGAAATCATCAATTGCTTGCCGCCCGGCGCCAGCAATGCGACGCCTGGTCGCAGGCTGTCGCCATCGATGGCTTCCTTCACTTCAATTTTGCACAGGCTGTTCAGGCGCTCGGCAAACGCGGATGTGAAAGTCGCCGGCATGTGCTGAATCAATACGATGGGAAACGGAAAATTCGCCGGTAATGCACTCAACACTTTTTGCAGCGCGACGGGCCCGCCGGTGGAAGTGCCGATCGCTACCAGACTGTAGTTTTTGCGTGCGCGCGTTGCAGTACGCGGCGGTTGTTCTTTTGTAGCGGGAGTCGCCGACGCAGCTTCTCTAACAGGCTTGCTCAGCGGCGCAGCGGCACGGACTGGCGTCGATGGTGCCACCGGTTTGCGCCGGGCTTTCGCGACCATCTTGATACGTTCGGCGAGCTTGTCTTTCAGCTCGACGGAATTGCGTGAAATCTCGTCGAAATTTTTCGGCAGATAATCGACGGCACCGGCGTCGAGCGAATCGAGCGTGACGCGCGCGCCTTCGTACGTCAGCGACGAAAACATCAAAATCGGCGTCGGTTGTTTCGCCATGATTTCGCGCACTGCGGAAATGCCGTCCATAACCGGCATTTCGTAATCCATCGTGACGACGTCGGGTTTCAGTTCGAGCACCTTGGCAACGCCTTCGCGACCATTGCTGGCAGTACCGACCACACGCAGGCCCGGGCATTGATCGATCATCTCGGTCAGCCGGCGGCGGAAGAAACTGGAGTCATCCACAATGAGCACGGTAACCGTCATTCACTACCTCAAATCTGTTTAATTTTTTGTTTGTTTATCGGGTATCGCTAGCGAGATACATCAGCGCGCATAACGCTTCAGCATGCTCGGCACGTCGAGAATCAATGCGATGCGGCCATCCCCGGTGATCGTCGCGCCGGCCATACCCGGCGTGCCCTGCAACATTTTGCCGAGCGGTTTGATGACGACCTCTTCCTGCCCGATCAATTGATCGACGACAAAACCGACGCGCTGAATGCCGACCGATACGATCACCACATGCGCCTCTTCGGGACGCGGTTCGCCGTAGGTATTTTTGACGAGCCAGCTTTTCAGGAAGAACAGCGGAATCGCTTTGTCGCGCACGGTAATCACTTCGCGACCGTCGATCACGTTCACGCGGCGCAAATCCATGTGGAAAATTTCGTTAACGCTGGCGAGCGGCAGCGCAAATGTCTGCTGCCCGAGCATCACCATCAATGTCGGCATGATCGCGAGCGTCAGCGGTACTTTGATGACGAGCCGCGTGCCTTCGCCGACCTTGGAAATAATCTGGATCTGGCCGTTCAGCTGCGAAATTTTGGTTTTGACGACATCCATGCCGACACCGCGACCGGACACGTCGGAGATTTCGGTCTTGGTCGAAAAACCCGGCAGGAAAATCAAATTAAAACATTCGGTATCGCTGAGGCGCGCCGCCGCATCGGTATCGAGCAAACCTTTCTCGACCACTTTTTGGCGGAGAATTTCCGGGTCCATGCCTGCGCCGTCATCGGTGATCGACAACAGAATGTGATCGCCCTCCTGCTCGGCGGCGAGCACGATTTTGCCTGCGCGCGGTTTACCGGCGGATTCGCGCTTTTCCGGATTTTCGATACCGTGATCGACCGCATTGCGCACCAAATGCACCAACGGATCGGCCAGCGCTTCGACCAGATTTTTATCGAGATCGGTTTCTTCGCCCTGCAATTCGAGCACGACTTCTTTTTTCAGATTGCGCGCGAGATCGCGCACGACGCGCGGGAACCGGCCGAACACTTTTTTGATCGGCTGCATCCGCGTTTTCATCACGGCGGTTTGCAGATCGGCGGTGACGACATCGAGATTGCCGACCGCTTTTACCAATGCCTCTTCGCCGCTGCTGGCACCGAGCCGAACCAGCCGGTTACGTACCAGTCCCAGCTCGCCCACCATGTTCATGATGTCGTCGAGACGTGGCGTGTCGCCACGCCCCGTCGTTTGGGCAGCAGCGCCGCCCATCTGTCCATCGTCGGCGGGTGCGGCAG
>CBFHCK010000199.1:0-5352 GCA_965653955.1 uncultured Spongiibacteraceae bacterium | reverse complement strand
CCGGGTTAAATCGATATTTGAAGAAGCGCTTTTCGCTACCCCACCAATTTTCCACGCGTTTAAATTCGATGTACTTGCCTTTACGGATACTGTCGATTTGGTAAGGACCGGTATTCGGAGCCAATTTACAGTTGTAGTCTTCGACCCAATTTTTATCGAGTTTGTGAAAATGGCGTGGAATAGGATTGATTGCGACATCGAACAATAATTCATTCGCAGGTTTAGCGCTCGCTTCGCGTACTGCAATGGTGTAATCGTCAAACTTGAGTACGTCGGTAATAATTTCGGTGTAATAGTTGTTGTACCAAGGCGCGACAATAAATGTGGAGCGCATGAATTCGAGTGCAAATAAATAATCGTCCGCGGTCACCGGATTACCGTCGGACCAGCGGGCATCTCGATCAAGTCGAAAATAAACCGTTTTCCCATCGTCACCAAATGCCCAATGGGTCGCTAATTCCGGGATCGGCTTAAGCGTATTGGGGTGCATACTGACGAGGCCGAGGTTGTTGGCACGTATATATCCAGCGAAGCTGCTATTGGAATCCGGACCAACTAACCTCAGTGTCGGCGGAAAGCTGCTGATAAACGTCCGAAACCGCCCGCCACGTTTGGCATTCGGGTCGGCAAAAATCGGATCGGTATCGTTGGTTTGCCACTGTAAATTAGGCGGCAGTTGTGGGACTGCGTGCGCAGTACACGCCATAAACAGCAATATGAATGCGATGAATGCACCGAATTTATTCATACGTATTGAACACCTTCGGATCGAACGCTTCGCGAATGGCTTCGCCGATGAATGTCACCAGCATCAGCACCAAAGTCATAGCGACGACGACGCTGGTAACGATCCACGGCGATTCGAGATTGTCGGTGCCTTGTTTTAATAGTTCGCCCCAGCTCGGTGTCGGGGCGGGTAATCCGAAGCCGAGATAATCGAGCGCCGTTAATGCGGTGACGCCGGCTGCTACAGAAAACGGTGCGAAAGTTACTACCGTGGAAACACTGTTCGGCAAAATGTGGCGAAAAATAATGCGCGAACCGCTGGCGCCGATTGCGCGCGCGGCGAGGACGTAATCGCGCGAGTTTTCGCGATAACTCGCGGTGCGCATGTACCACGTCATGCTTGTCCAGCTGAATGCAATCATGATTAACAGCAATGTCCAAAAGCCGGGCGGTACGATCGACGCGACGATCATGATCACGTACAACGTGGGAATGTTTGACCAGATTTCGATGAGGCGTTGGAAGACCAAATCGAAAGCGCCGCCCCAATAACCCATCAGGCAACCGACGGTTATTCCGATTAAATATTCGAATACGAGCAAGGCAACGGAAAATGCGATGGCGATGCGAAAGCCGTAGAGCAAACGCGCTAGCACATCGCGGCCGGTAGTATCGGTGCCGAGCCAGTGATGGGCGGAGGGTGCGAGTGGCGGAAATTCTCCACTGGCTAAATCAGTTTCGTACGGGCTGAATGGAACAGGGGGCATCAATACCCAATTGCTATTGTTTTGCTGCTTAAAAATATCTCTTAACGTTTTGTAATCCGTTTCGTAATCGTATTCGAGGCCGAATGTTTTACCGGGTACGACAGCGCCATAGGTTGGAAAAAACCATTGGTCGTTGTAATGCACGATCAACGCGCGATTGCTGACCAATAATTCGGCGCCAAGACATAACACAATAAGTGCGCCCAGAATGACTGCGGAAAAATAGCCGCGACGCAGTGCGCGAAAACGGGCCCATCGTTTCTGCGTGATCGGATTGAGTTTGAAGCCAAATTTCATACTTACTTTTCTCCGAACCGAATGCGTGGATCGACGAGCGCCACACAAATATCGGAGAGAATATTTCCAATCAGAAACAGGAGTGAGCTGATTACAAGAATACCCATAACGACGGGGTAGTCGCGTTCAAGTACCGATTCGAAGCCGAGCAGACCAATCCCGTCGATATTGAAAATGGTTTCGATTAAAAACGATCCGCCAAGTAATAATGAAATATTGTTCCCGAATGAAGTCGCTATCGGAATCAGACTGTTGCGCAAGGCATGGTTGCGCACGGCGCCGTTGAAGCTCTGGCCTTTCGCAACCGCGGTGCGCATGTAATCCGCTGATAAATTGTCCATCAATGCGTTTTTCATCATTAATGTGGTCAATGCAAAGCTGCCCGCGAGATAAGCAGTCAGTGGTAGCGCAGCGTGATACCAGACATCGAATATTTTTCCGCCGAGCGAGTAGGTATCGAAATCGTCGCTGACGAAACCGCCGAGCGGAAACCAATCGAGCTGCGAAGCGAATAATGTAATCAGCGCGATACCGACAACGTAACCGGGCAGCGCGTAGCCGAGAAAAACGATTATCGAGGAGACGTTATCGAACCACTTGCCGTGGCGCACGGCTTTTGCGATACCGAGCGGAATGCAAATGCCATACGTAATGATGAGCGTGGTAACGCCATAAAAAATTGAAACGGGGAAGCGTTCTTTAATCAAACTCCACACGGGATCGTGATAACGCGTCGAGCTGCCGAGATCGAGATGTAAAACGCGCCACAGCCATTGGCCATAGCTGACGATAATCGGTTTGTCGAAACCGTAGTACGCGCGCAATTGTTCGAGTTGTTTTTCATCGAGCGTATTGCCCGATCGGCTTCGGCTTTGCCCATGTTCGCCTTGTTGCATTGACTGCGTCATCATGCGCTCGATCGGTCCGCCGGGGACGACGCGCGTGATGGCGAATACCAATAGCGTAATGCCGACAAATGTCGGAATGATCAGCAATAGACGGCGTAAAAAATAACCGGTCATCAATGGCTTCTTAATATTAAAGGCGGGGCTACGTTAACAAGATCGCTGCCGGCCGACAACAATGCATGGTCTACACTTGCCGTGACTTTATAACGCTTAACTACAAATAACGGTTCTCGGGCATGGCTATTCAAACGACCAATCAATCGACTAAAGGCATCGACGCGTGGGTGACGCGTTTGAGTCGCAACGAGTTGCCTGTGTTATCCGAGGTAATGCGCGAAATCAATCGCCTCGCCAGCGGCTCGGATACCAACGTCAATCAATTATCGGCAGTGATTCTGCGCGATGCGGCGTTGACGTCGAAGGTGCTGCGGTTGGCGAATAGCGCGTATTTCAATCCGCAGGGCGGCATGGAGGCAACCACGATCAGCCGCGCGGTGGTCAAGCTGGGTTTTCAGGGCATCAAGGCGATTTCATTGTCGGTGATGCTGATCGATTCGCTGCTTAAAAAAGGTGCCAAACAGCGAATGCTCGAATGGCTCGCGCGCGGATTTCACGCCGCGGTGCAGGCCGAGCGCATGGTCGTTAGTCGCGATAAATCGATAAAAGAAGATGTTTTCATCGCGGCGTTACTGCTGCACGTCGGTGATATGGCGTTCTGGAGTTGCCGCGGCGAACAGATGCAGGAGCTTGAACGCATTCTCGGTATGCAGCCGAGTAATTCGGATTACGAGCGCAGTGTGCTGGGTACGACGCTGCGTGAAATTACCCAGCAACTCGCATCGTTGTGGCAACTCGGCGATACGTTGCAGGAGGCGCTTCAGAACGAAGAGTGCGACACGTTCGCAGCGCAAGCGGTGCGATTGGGCGATGAAATAAGTCTTGCCGCCGAGCATGGCTGGGATTCGCCGCAGGTCGAGGCGATCATCGAGAAAGTGGTCGCATTCACTGGTCAAAGCCGCGATGAAGTCAGGCAGTCGATGTTGAAAGGTGCTGAGGATGCGGCTGCGATTGCATTGAATTACGGCGCGAATAAAGTCTGTAATTTTATTCCGAGCACCGCCGATGCGCCGCCGCGAGCTCGTATCAGCAAAGCCGATCCGCAATTGCAGCTGAGTATTTTGCGTGAACTCGCGACCATGGTTCACGAAAACGTCGATGTAAATACGTTATTTCAAACTGTCGTCGAAGGCATTCATCGCGCAATTGGTTTTGAGCGGGTTGCGCTGTTGTTGATCGATCCGAAAAAGAAACTATTGCTGGCGAAGTACGCGCTTAGCGATGACAGCACTGCCTGGCGCGAATCGTTGCAATTTTCGATTAAAGGCGAGCAGGACAATCTATTGTCGTATTGCCTGCATTCGCGCCAGCTATTGTGGATGCGTCCGGATACACCCGGTCAGTTAAAACATTTACGCGACGAGCGATCGGCAAAATTACTGGCGCTCGATAACTGCGTGATCGCGGCGCTTTATGCCGGTGCGAGGCAAATCGGTGTATTGATTGCCGATCGCGATCTTCAGGGCGATCCCATCGAGCAAGAGCAGTACGAAAGTTTTTGTCATTTCGTACAGCAGGCGAATATGGGGTTGTCGATGCTGGCGGATAGAAGGGGGCGTTCGTAAGAGTGCGCCCGATCGTCGAATGATGGAGTTCTAGCGTCGGTTAAACGGGCGACTTCGATAAACATTCACATCGATAAAGCAGTCACTTCGATAAAACAGTTACTTCGATAAAAACAGGGTCAGCCGTTGGCCGGGTTGCAATAACGAGCGCGGGTTGACCTGGTTCCAGCGCAGAATATCTTCAATTTCAACGTTAAATTTGTCGGCGATTGCTGTCAGCGAGTCGCCGTTTTTAACGGTGTATCCGACTTTTTGTTGCGGTGATTTTGCTTTTGGCGAGGTGGCGGCGAGATCGGCGCGCCCAGACCAAATGTTCAGCTTTTGTCCTAGTTTGATCGGATCGTTCGGGCCGAGGCCGTTCCAGCGCTGAATGTCGTTGACGCTCACCTGATACTGCTGCGCAACGCGGCGCAGATTTTCGCCGGCCTGGACCGTGTGGAATACCTGCGTTGCGCCGAAGGGAGTACGCGTGTCGATGGAAGCCGGCGCATTATCGGCGACGGTGGTTTCACTGCTCGGAATCAGCAGCGATTGACCCGGACGGAGCAGAGCGCCATCCAACTGATTGGCTTTGCCGATAGCGGAGGCATCGACGTTGAATTTGCGCGCGATGCTGGCGAGCGTGTCGCCTTTCGCTACTTCATATTTCTTTCCCGCAGGAGCGCGTTGATCCGCCGGTAGAGAGGCGAGCTGGCGGGTAAAGCGATCGGCTGCGTCTTTCGGCAGCAGCAGGCGCTGCGGTCCTTTCGGATCGATGGCGCCGTGATGCAAGCCGGGATTCAATCGATAAAGCTCGTCAACGTCGACATTGGCTAAATCAGCCGCTTTGCTGAGTTGCAGCTGGCCTTTGGTATCCACCGCAGCGAAATACGCTTCGTTCGGAATTGCGTACAAGTTAATGCCGTAGCTATGGGGCGAGGCGACAATCTTCGCCAGAGCCAATAGACGCGGCACATAGGTGCGTGTTTCATC
>CBFHCK010000198.1:0-5360 GCA_965653955.1 uncultured Spongiibacteraceae bacterium | reverse complement strand
CGGCCGCAGCGGATGAGGGATCATCATCGCCGTTGCGATAAATCAATAACAAAATCACGATCGTTAGCAAACCAGCGGCGATGCCGATATGCAGCAACGGCAATCGCGACATAGCTGGCGTGTTAGAAGCGATCTGCGTCGGCGTTAACAGTTGCGGCGCAACTTTATGAATTGCTCCGATATTGCCTCCGCTTTGAGCATAAAGCTCAGCCAACAGCTCAGGCGCAAAGGGAATGGATGCCGTGCAGCCGGCAGCCTGTAAGCGGGTATGTAAATAATCCGCGGTATCGACGGCATCGAGCGGCTGCAATTGCAAAATATCCGCATCACCGCAATGTCCTTGCTGCCAAGCGGTGGCGAGATCGCTTTCGCCAGCCAGCAATAACCGCAAACGACCGCCGGCACCCTGAATCAATGCGGCACATTCGGTTAACGTTTCGATCGATAACAACTGCGCGGCATCGATAATCAGCAGTATCGGTTGCGGCTCGCCAGCGGCAGGCCGAGAACGATCGAGTGCGAACAGAAGTTCAGTATTTGAATGCGCGGCTGGCGGTGGCAGATTCACGCCAGCTGCTAATTGCTGACGAATATCGCCTCCATTCATCAGCACAGTGGCGTCGATGCGGCAGATATCGGCGACATCGCGTAGCTCGGCGACCACTTCATCGAGCATACGTGTTTTGCCCGCGCCATTGGCGCCGAGCAGTAATACGATCGAACCGGAAAAATACACGCTTTGCGCAGCACGCTGCGCCAGAAAACGACGCTGCCCACCGACAAAAAAGAATTCAGGCATTGCGTCCGCTGCCAGCGGATCGGCCTCGAGCCCGAGTTGGGTAAAGTACTCACTCGCGGTCATTGCATTTTCCAGACAAAATTAATTGGATAAAGCGCTATTCAAAAATCAGGCAATTAAAAAATTCCGTCAAAACGCGGCGATACACGCTTTCAATTCGGCCAACGGAAAATCCGACGTCACCGTAGCAACACCGATTTCACGCAGCAAAACCAGACGCAATTGGCCATCCAACACTTTTTTATCCACCGCCATGAGCTGCAAAAACTGCTCGACCGACATACCCGTCGGCGGTGCCACTGGCAGATTGGCCTGAAGCAGCAACTGTTTGAGCGCATCGACTTCGGCTGCGGAAATCCATCCCAAGCGTGCTGATAAATCGGCGGCCATTATCATTCCAACCGCTACCGCTTCGCCGTGCAGCCATACACCATAACCCTGCGCCGATTGCGTGACCGAAGGTATGGCCCAGATTCAAAATCGCTCGCAGGCCGCCTTCACGCTCATCCGCTGCAACGACGCGCGCCTTATTTGCGCACGAACGATAAATTGCTTCGCCGAGTAATTGTGCGTCGCGCGCCATTAATCCCGCCATATGGCGCGTGAGCCACACGTAAAATTCGCGATCGCAAATCAATCCATATTTCACGATCTCGGCAATGCCCGCGGAAAATTCGCGCGCCGGCAGCGTACGCAGCGTATCGATATCCGCCACAACGCAACGCGGCTGATGAAACGCGCCGATCATGTTTTTACCGAGGGGATGATTCACGCCGGTTTTACCGCCGACCGACGAGTCGACCTGCGACAACAATGTTGTCGGCACCTGAATGAACGCAACGCCGCGTTGATAGCAAGCCGCTGCGAAGCCCGTCATATCGCCGATCACGCCCCCACCCAACGCAATCAGCGTAGTGGTTCGATTATGTCGGCGTTCAAGAAGGTCATCGAAAATCGTATTCAGTTGGTCGAGCGTTTTGTATTGCTCGCCATCGGGAAGAATCACGCTATCGACGCGCTCTACGCTCAGCGTTGCTCGCAACGTGTCGAGGTAAAGCGGTGCGATGGTTGTATTACTGACAATCAGGACTTGCTTGCCCGCGATATACGGCATGAATAGCTCGGCGCGATTCAGTAAATTTTCGCCAATGAAAATGGGATAGCTGCGATCGCCGAGATCGACGGTCAACGTTTGCATGGAATATTCGCAGAGGTGGATGAGCGTCGCACGATAACGCGACCGCCCGCACAAGGCAACGCGATCAACCTAATCGCAACTGCTCGATGAGATCTTGCGCAACAAGCTTGGGACTGCGGCTGTCGGTGTCCAGAATGACGTCGGCAATCTCGCGATATAACGGCTCGCGTATCGCCATCAATTCCGACAACACGCGGCGTGGATCGTCGTTTTGCAGCAGTGGGCGTTTGCGATCGCGACTGGTACGACGCACTTGCTCATCAACGGATGTATGAAGGTAAATCACGGTGCCGGTGGACATCATTATCTGTCGGTTTTCCGCCGATATCACCGCGCCGCCGCCCGTGGAAATCAACACACCATCGAGCTGACTTAACTCCTTCAACGCAGCGGTTTCGCGAATCCGAAAACCGGCTTCGCCTTCGCGATCGAAGATCCATGGAATATCGACGCCGCTTCGGCTCTCGATTTCGCGATCGACGTCGACAAATTCAAGACCCAACTCATCGGCGAGCAATTTGCCGATGGTAGTCTTGCCGGCCCCCATGGGACCGACAAGATACACGCGAGATACAGCTGGAGGCATTGCTGATAATCAGTCGACTAATGTATCCGCGAGAATGCGGGGAGTGATGAAGATCAGCAGTTCTTGCTTATTACGAGTGGTCGTTTCGCGCTTGAATAAACGACCCACGTAGGGGATATCACCCAAGAACGGAACCTTGTTCTCTGTGTAAATATCGGATGTTTTAAACACACCACCCAGCACCACGGTTTCTCCGTTACCAACCAAAACTTGCGTCTTGATCGCATTGGTATCAATGCTGGGCACGAAACCACCATCGCCAGTTGGAACGTTTTCTCCAACAGAGTCTTGGTTAATCACCAGATCCATAATGATGCGATCATCAGGAGTAATACTCGGCGTTACATCAAGCTTTAAAACAGCCTCTTTAAAAGAGATCGTAGTTTCGCCATTCGCTGAAGACTCTTGGTACGGAATTTCTGTACCCGATTTAATTGTCGCCTGCTGTTTATCGCCAGTAATGATTTTGGGTTGAGACACGACTTCGCCACGGCCTTGGGCCTCCAGCGCTGACAGCTCCATGTTGATCAACAAATCTGAACCGGTGTATCCGATCGCAAACGATCCTGCAGGAGCGGTGACCGGTAGATTAACGGCCAGTGCCTGCGGAAACTCAACGGGATCGCTTGGATCACCAGTGATGGTATCCATTGAACCACCGGCTTCGATCAAGCCACCGCTGTTAGCCTCGCTCATATATCTACCGCCCCACTGGATACCGAGTTGCTTATCGAAATCCGAGTTAGCGATAACGATGCGCGCTTCGATCAGAACCTGGCGAATCGGGACATCGAGCAATTTAACGATACGGCGGAAATCGTCGAGCTTTGCCGCCGTTTCGGTGATCAGGATCGAGTTGGTACGATCGTCGACGATGACCTTACCACGCGGAGATAACAGGGTGCCGCCAGTACCGCTTGGCGCTTGACCGGCTTGCCCACCACCGCCGCCACCTGTCGGAGCGAACAGCTTGTACAGATCCTTGGCACGCGCGTAGCGAATACGAATGTGCTCGGTTTGCAATGGCGCCAGTTCTTGAATCTGTTTCTTCGACTCCAGTTCCTGACGCTCGCGCTCGGCGATTTCGGCTGCCGGCGCAACCATCAGCACGTTGCCCTCCTGACGCTTATCGAGCCCCTTGGTTTTTAACACGAGGGCCAACGCCTGATCCCAAGGAACGTTTTGCAGACGCAACGTGATGCGGCCACTTACGGTATCGCTCGCAACCAAGTTCAGACCAGTGAAGTCGGCAATAATCTGCAGCACCGCGCGCACTTCGATGTCTTGGAAATTCAGCGACAAGCGCTGGCCGGTGTAAGCGAATTCTTTTTTGCGGTCTTCGACTTCTTCTTTGGTCAGCGGCTTAACGCTAACGACGTACTGGTTATCGGTTTGATACGCCAGGTAATCGTATTCGCCAGATGCTTGCAGATAAATGATTGCACCTGCGGAGGAATACTGCGCATCGACAACTTTGACGGGCGTTGCGAAATCGACAACGTCGAAGCGACGTTGCAGATTTTCCGGCAAATTTGCGCCTTTGAATTCGAGCTTGATGCGCTGACCTTCAACCGACGCGTTGATATCGGTTTTCGGATCGCTAAGATCGACGATCAGGCGACC
The DNA here is from genome assembly GCA_965653955.1 of uncultured Spongiibacteraceae bacterium. Taxonomy (GTDB): domain Bacteria; phylum Pseudomonadota; class Gammaproteobacteria; order Pseudomonadales; family CAMLJR01; genus CAMLJR01. Next base: position 1,154 of record CBFHCK010000198.1, on the reverse strand, counting down.
TTCGCCGACATCGCCGCGGCGAAAGTCAATATTGTTGATGGCACGACCACCCGTCGCGGCAGGCGTAGTTTTCGCCAGCGCGCTCGACACTGCGTCGCTACCGCTGGCCAGCGGTTTCAGATACTCGCGCGCCCCGGCATCGCCGACACGAACAATCAGCTTATTGCCATCGACTTGCGTCGTGTACGGCGCAACCTGTACCAGATTCAAAATCATGCGCGTACGGCCGGCGGACTCGAGCACCACCGCGCTGGAGGCATTTTCATAACCGAGTGTGTGCTTCTTTTCTTTCAACTGGCTGGTGACGCCTGGAAAGTCGAGCGAAATGCGCGCTGGCTTTTCGATCGTATAACCCTGAGGAACAGGCGGCGGCGCATCGAACATCAGCTGCGCCTCGAAGCTTCCGCCAGGCAGCGAAGTGAATCGCATATCGACGAGATTGGCAGCCGATGCAGCCGATACTGTGGCAACCCACGCCACGAGCAGCTTGGCAGCACCTCGAGCAATACCCGCGAACGTTACGCGGTTGAGCATTGATGATTTGTTATGCAGATACCGAGTATCCATGAACTTCTCCGCCGAACTCTGCCAGTCCTGTCTCATTTGCTTTTGCTCTCGATGGTCTTCAACTGCAGTTTGTGCGGACGCTCAACCCACTCGTCCGGACCATTCGAAACGATTTCGATAACGGAGACGTAGTTCTCCGTCAGCTCCACGATATGGCCGTGATTCTTACCCATGTAGTTGCCCATACGCGCCCGATGTACGCTGCCTTCGCCATCTTGAATCAGCGCCCACAACGTGCCGTCCATCTGAACGGTTCCCACCATCGTTAACGCATCGATGCTGAACTGCTCGAGAAACTCTTTCGGGCGATTCATGTCCGGCTTGACCTTCACCAAGCGCTGCATGCGGGTAATTTCTTTTACCTCGACGGGCGGCTGGAACGGATTCCGCATTCCTGCCGCGCTATACGTAAACGATTTATAGGCAGTAAATGCCGGAATCGGCTGAATGTGGCCGGCGGGACGCGCCTTCACTTCAGCCATATATTTATCCAAGTCGGGATAAGTCCCGCTTCCGCACGCTACGAATAGCAGCGTCGCAGCAAACAGCGCGAATATTCGCGGTTGAGATCGCCACATCACCATGAT